>CAZTMF010000007.1:0-25050 GCA_964614675.1 uncultured Caulobacteraceae bacterium
TGGCTGATCCTCGGCGAGGCCGCGCCGCGCTCGGCGATGGCCGGCATGGCCCTGGCCTTCGCTGGCGTCGCCTTCATGACGCTGGATCCGGGCGCCGCGGCCGATGTCGACGCGGTGCTGGTGGGGCTGGTCGCCAGCGTCTTCTGGGCGCTGGGCACGGTGCTGGTGCGCCGGATGCAACCGACCCCGGCGCTGAAGGTCCAGGGCTGCTGCTCGCTGGTGGCGGCGCCGGTGTTGCTGGCTGCGGCCTTCGCCACCGAGCCGCATCTGGTCCAGCAGGCGCGCTCGGCCAGCGCCCTGGTCTGGGCGAGCCTGGTCTACGCCGGGGCGGTGTCGTCGGTGTTGGCGACCGTGGCGCTGTTCTGGCTGGTGCAGCGGCGCCAGGCGGGCCGTTTCGCGCCCTATCTCTTGACCACGCCCCTGGTCAGCTCCGCCCTGGGCGTGACCTTCTTCGGGGACGTCATCACCTTCCGGCTGGTCGTGGGCGCGGCGGCGACGCTCGGCGGCGTGGCCATCGTCGCCCTGGCGGAGCGGCGAGGGGTCGCACCGGCCCAGGCCTAGGCGCGAGGGTTCCGATCCGGCAAGTTCTGCAAGCCGGAAGTGCGTGCGTCCATCATCCCGGCATAGGGAGCGAATAGGGGTGGCCGCTCTTCTTGAGACGATGCACGGCAAGCCTATGGCTGGCGAGAAACTCCAGCTGCTGGCCCTGGTCGAGATCATCGAGATGCTGTCGGCCGCGCGCACGGCCGCGGACGTCGCCGCCGTGGTGCGGTCGGCCGCGCGCCGGATCTGTGGCGCGGACGGCGTGACCTTCGTCCTGCGCGAGGGCGAGGAGTGCTGCTATCTCGATGAGGACGCGATCGGCCCCTTGTGGAAGGGCCGCCGTTTCCCCCTGAGCGACTGCATCTCGGGCTGGGCGATGCTGAATGGCCTGACCGTCGTGATCCCCGACATCTACGCGGACGATCGCATCCCGCACGACGCCTATCGCCCGACCTTCGTGCGCAGCCTGGTGATGACGCCGGTGCGCGTGCAGGACCCGATCGCGGCCATCGGCGCCTATTGGGCGGAAGTTCGCGACTTCTCCGACGAGGAGATCGCGCGCCTGGAGGTCGTCGCCCGCGCCACCGCCACGGCGCTCGAGAACGTGCGCCTGATCGCCTCGCTCGAGGACGCCCTGTCCCATCGCGACCTCCTGATCCGGGAACTGGATCATCGGGTGAAGAACAGCCTGGCCTCGGTGCGCGCCATCGCCCAGCAGACCCTGCGATCGGCCGCGTCGCCCGAGGCGTTCAACGCGGCGATGTCCGCCCGCCTGATGGCGCTTTCGCGGGCTCAGGATCTGATCGCGACGGCCGGCGGCGATGGCGTCGTGCTGGAGGCCGCGCTCCGCCAAGGTCTGGGTGACGCGGACGATGGGCGCGTCCGCCTCGAGGGCCCCGAGGTGCGCCTGGCGGCCGAGACCGCCGTCAATGTGCTCATGGGCGTCAGTGAGCTTGCCTCCAACGCCATGATCCACGGGGCGCTTTCGCGGGTGGAGGGCCGGGTGCTGCTGACCTGGGCCGTCCGCGACGGACGCCTCGAACTGGATTGGGAGGAGCAGGGTGGCCTGCCGGCCAGGACGCCGGAGCGCCGCGGGTTCGGGCTGCGCATGGCCGAGACGGGCCTTCCGCGCTCGCTCGGCGGCTCGGCGAATGTCGATTTCGCCGAGGACGGACTGCGCTACCGCCTGTCGGCGCCGTTGTCGGCGGCGGTCCGCGCCGGAGCCGTCCAATGAGCGGATCCTGAACCGGCGAGTGGGGCCGCCCCGGACATAGGGGGAACGCTGAACCACTCCTACGCCATTCTGGCGAAGGGCGGCGCGGGGACCGGAGGCTGCGTTGCGATGCCGGTGAAGGCCTCTATTGTCCCGGCCATGTCGTCGAACGAACCCCTGACCCTGCCGGCGCCAGGACTACCAAACCCCCAGGCCAAGGGCGGCAAGGCGCTGCAGAAGCTGCTGTCGTACGTGCGCCAGCAGCAAGGCGATCGCGATGACCTCTGGGCGTTCATGGCCTTCGCCATGCCGCGCGCGCACCTGTCCAAGGCGCAGCTGTTCCAGGACCTGTGGGTGCTGTGGGCCCTGGGCGAACGGCGGGGCGGCTATTTCGTCGAATTCGGCGCCGCCGACGGTCGCGACCTCAGCAACACCTGGTTCCTGGAAAAGGAGATGGGCTGGACGGGGATCCTCGCCGAGCCGAACCCGGTCTTCCGCGCGGTGCTGAAGGAGAACCGGGGCTGCGCCATCTCGACCAGGTGCGTGCACTCGGTTTCGGGACGAACGGTGGACTTCCTGGCCGTGAAGACCCCCGAGTACTCCCGGATGGCCGAGATCAACCCGGGCGACGGTCACGAGGAGCGGCGCCGGAGCGACGGCGAGATCGTCGCCGTCGAGACGATCTCGCTCAACGACCTCCTGCTGGAGCACCAGGCGCCTCGCAGGATCGATTACCTCTCCGTCGACACCGAGGGCTCCGAATACGAGATCCTGAGCGCCTTGGACTTCGAGCGGTGGCGACCGCGGGCGATCACCGTCGAGCACAACTTCACGCCCATGCGCGAGCGGCTGTTCGAGCTGTTGTCCTCCAAGGGATACCGGCGCGTGTGGGTGGGCCTCAGCCGGTTCGACGACTGGTATGTGCTCGACGCCGCTGCGGATGTGGCGGACCTCGCCAAGCCCGATGCTGCTCCGGCGCACATCTCCCTATCGTCCGCGTCGGAGCCATCGGCCAACGGGCACAAACCGCCGGCGAAGGCCACCGACTTTCCTGGCCGGTTCCGCGAGATCGTCAGCGATCCGCTGAACCTCCTGATCGACCGTGTTCCAGGAGCCGGCGTGGTGGAGGAGGCCCTGGTCACCTTGCACAACGGCGTGCGCGTGCCGGTCCAGGGTCCGGGGGCCTATTATGGCGACTTCAGCCAGATTCTCGTCATCAACCGCGGGGTCCATGAGCCGCTGGAGGAGTACGTCTTCCAGGAGATGCTCCGGCGCATGCCAAAGCGGCCGGTGATGCTGGAGCTGGGCGCCTACTGGGGTCACTATTCCATGTGGCTGAAGACCGCTCGCCCCGAGGCGCGGGTGATCCTGGTCGAGCCTGAGCTGAAGTCCCTGAACGCCGGTAGGATCAATTTCGAGCGCAACGGCATGTCCGGAGAGTTCATCCAGGCCCTGGTCGGGACTGGCGAGTTCGAGGTCGACCGGTTCGTGCGCGAGCAGGGCCTCGAGCGCCTGGACGTGCTGCATTCCGACATCCAGGGCTTCGAGGTTCAGATGCTCGATGGCGCGGCCGGCTTTCTGGGCCGCCACGGAGCCGACTACGTCTTCATCTCGACCCACGGCAGGAAGCTTCACCGGCAGGTGCTGGAGCGCCTGAGGGCGCACGACTACCGGATCGAGGTTTCGAGCGATGTCGCGACCGAAACCACGTCGTTCGACGGCCTGGTCTTCGCCACCAGCCCGGACATCGCGCCGCTGCTGCCCGGCTTCCGGCCGCTCGGCCGCGAGGAGATCAGCCTGAGCGCCTCGGACGACCTGATCCACTATCTGAAGGAGATCGTGGTCCAAAGGCGGGGCTAACGGCCCAGCACCAGGGGCGGAACCACGTGCAGCACAAGGTCGCCGCCGAAGTGCGCGGCCATCGCGAACTCCAGGCCCCAGCGGCGATAGATGTCGCCGCAGACGACCCCGACGAGGCCGTTCAGCACCAGTGCGCGCACCACCAGCATCGTGGTCAGCGGCGCGAGGACCGCCGTCGCGGGCAGATGACCAAGCCCGAACAGCACGGCCGCCGCCAGGTTGGCGATCCAGAAGACGCCGGCCGAGAGCGGACGCGAGCCCGGCTTTCCGCCCGTGACGAGCGCCTGCAGCACGAGGGCGATGACCGACAGCACGAACAGCCGCAGCAACAGCTCCTCGGTGAAGGCCCCGTAGAAGGAGGCGAGCAGGCCCTTCCAGGCTTCGGGCGTCGCGCCGGCGGCGAGGCTGAGGCTGGCGGGGGGCCTGAACATATAGAGGTCCAGCGCGATGATCGCCGCTCCCGCCGTCGCCCCGAAGAGAAGGGCCAGGGCCATGCGGCCGCCGATCCTCGGCAGAGGCCGGCCGCCCACCAGGGCCGAAACGATAGGGGTGGTCAGGCCGACCTTGCGCGACGCCCAGAGACCGATGAGGACGCCGATGAGGACCAGGACGGCCGTCTGGCCCAGGCTGGCCGCCAGCAGCGTCGTCTCCGGCACGTGCGCCTTGCGCGCGGCCAATTCCAACGTCGGTCCCTGCAAGGACTGGATGTAGGGGATGATCAGGACGACGCCGATCAGTCCCATGGCCCAGAGGGCCAGGGCCGTTCTGAGGAAGGGCGATTGCGCGGTCTTTGCCATGATGGGTGTCCCGGGGCGGGCTAGGGCAGTTGGCGCTCGGGATCGGTGCGCCACACGCGCCAGCCCTCGATCACCGACACGACCGCGGCGAGCAGGATCGCGCTGATCATGGCGGCGGTCACCAGGGCCGAGTCGACGAAAAGGGCGGTTGGCAGGCCGGCGACGCCGATCCAGAAGAACAGCCGGCCCGCCAGCCGGTTGGATTTGTCCCAGGCCAGCCGGCTCTTCATGGTCCAGTAGGTGCGAATCCCCACGAATGGGTTTGGCGCAGCCTTCCCCAGCAGGACCCCGACGGCCAGGAACATCAGCGCCAGCAGGCCCGTCGTCACCCGCCGGCCCCAGTGCTCGGGCGAGCTGAAGTCGGCATAGGCCATCGCCATGGTGAGGGCGGCGATCATCACCTCGATGCAGAGGATCGCCCGCTTGGCCGCCGTCAATCCACGCCGCGCCGGCGTGGCCGGCTCCAGGCGGCGGATCAGGCCGTGCGTCAAGCCATAGCAGATGGCCAGCAGCGCGGTCGTGCCACCCAACAGAATCGCAACCGAGGTCCGGTCTCCCCAACCATCGACCACACCCAGCACGCTCAGATGCATGGGCAGCGGCCCTGCTGGCCCGCAGCGCCAGAGGAAGGCCGAAATCGCCAGACCGGCGAGGAAGATCGCGCCGGCGAACAGGTCGATCGAATCGCGCCGTCCCGGCTGATCGGGCAGGCTCATGAGCGTTTCTCCACAGGATGGGGGTCGGGCGCATCCGCTCCGGTCCGCATCATCTCCATCATGAATCCGACCGTCTCTTCGAAGGCGGAGATGTTCAGGCGGTAGCGGACCGATGTCCCGTCCTTCTCCGCATCGACCAGGCCGGCGTCCTTCAGGGCGTTCAGGTGCCCCGTGATCGTCGGCCAGGCCATGTAGAAGGCGGCGGCGATGTCGCCCGACGCCATGGGCCCCCGCCGCAGCATCGTGACGATGCTGCGACGGACGGGATGGGCCAGCGCCTTGAACACCAAGTTCATGAGGCTGGAGCCTAATTAGGGAAATCGCTAATTTCAAGCCATGCCGATAACACGCCATGCAGGCGTGCGGTCGACGCAGCCTATTTCATATAGTCGCGGGTCCGGGACTCGAGCTCGTTGGCCAGCACCTTGCCGACCGGATGCTCGTCGGTCTTGATGCCGTCGCGGACGACGGCCTTGATCGCGTCGATGTGCGCGTCGACCAGGGGCACCGGCGCGGTCACGCGGGTGGCCGGATCGTCGATCAGGCGGCAGAGCGATGCGGCGATGCGGGTGACCAGCGGGAACTCGTAGGTGGCGCCCAGGCCCTTCAGGTCATGGGCGCGCATATAGAGGCCCTCGGCGGTCTCGGGCGTCATTCCCTTGGTGCGGACTTCGGCCCTGGCGGCGTCGAGCTTGGTCAGCTCGTCCTGCATCCACTGGGCGAACTGGCCCGACAGGCTTTTCAACGCCGCCTCGGCGCGCGCGATGGAGTCGGCGTCCAGGCTGAACCGACCGGCCCCCACCTTGAGCTTGAGATTGTTGGACGGCGGGATCACCTGAGCCGGATTGGAATCGCCCACGGCCTCTTCCTCACTGTTCGTCGACAGGGATGTCGCGTTTGGCCGCACACTGGATCATTCGCCTTAACAACTGGTGGAAAGCGGACCGCGCTTCACACTGCGAATTGTTCGGCGAGAACCCGCTCCTCGAGGCTGCGCCCGGCGTCGAACAGCATGCACAGGCTCACCGACCGGTCCTCGGCGATCACCACGCTGGCGACGTCGCGCACCTCGTAATTGTCGGCCACGGCGCTGACCGGCCGCTTATCCGGCTCCAACACCTCGATGCTCACCTTGGCGGTGTGGCGCAGGAGCGCCCCGCGCCAGCGCCGGGGCCGGAAGGCGCTGATCGGCGTCAGGGCCAGGACCTGGGCGTCCAGGGGGATGATCGGGCCGTGGGCGGAGAGGTTGTAGGCGGTCGAGCCGGCCGGGGTGGCGACCAGCACGCCGTCGCAAGCGAGCTCGCGGATGCGCTCGCGGCCGTCGATGACGATGCGCAGCTTGGCGGTCTGATGGGTCTGGCGCAGCAGCGACACCTCGTTGATCGCGAGTGCGGTCCAGGTCTTGCCGCCCTTGTCGACGGCCGACATCGCCAGCGGATGGATGATCGCCTTCTCCGCCGCCGCGATCCGCTCGATGAGGCCATCCTCGAGATAGTCGTTCATCAGGAAGCCGACCGAACCGCAGTTCATGCCGTAGATCGGCCGGTCCAGGCGCATAGTCTGGTGCAGGGTTTCCAGCATGAAGCCGTCCCCGCCAAGGGCCACGATCGTGTCGGCGTCCTCGGGCCGGGCCTGGCCGTAGCGCGCGGCCAGCAGGCGGAGCGCGTCCTGGGCCTCGGGCCGGTCGCTCGCGGTGAAGCAGAGGCGCAATTGGTCCTGGCTCATGGGCCGAGCAAGCCGGCGCTAGCCGGCCATGTCAAACCTATCGCGCCAGTGTCCCGACCGTGACGTTCGGCCATCGCATGGGGCGAGCGCCCAGCGAACGTCGCGATCGATGAGGACACTGGGAGACATATGAAGTTCGCCGACGAGCTTCCCCCCCGCATGGGCGAACTTCAAATTCACCGCGCCACCGCGTGGCCGAAGGCCGTCGCGGCCGCCGACCTGGGATGCGATCCGAAGGCGTTGAATGCGCGGTTCGCCGCCTCGATCTCGCCGGATGGCAGGCCGCCGTTCAGATCGCGCACAAGGCCCACCAGGGTTGGGAAGACGCTCCGGTCCACGCCCACCGCCACACAGGCCAGGGCGAGCAACTCGGGCCGGTCGGACGCGATGGCGATGTGGACCTGGTCGAAGGTGAAGCCGCCGAGCCGGGCCAGCGCCGCCTCGAACAGCGACAGCTTTCCCTCCCTCAGCGCACGAAGCAGGTAGCTCGGCTTGAGCTGGCCGGCCTCGTGCAGCTTCTCGATCAGCCGCTGTTCGGTCTCCTGGCGCTCCTTGGAAGGCGAGGGGGCCGGGGTCAGATGTGGCTTCGAGCCCTTGGCGGGCGTCTTGGCCGGATAGTCCCCGTGGACGTCCTGCACCGCCTGCTTGAGCGCCGCGTCCAGCGCCTCGGCGTCGACGTCGAAGCGGGCGACGATGGCCGTCTTCAGGCTCGAGCCGACCCAGGCGTAGAGCTGTTCCGCCAGGCTTTCTGTCAGTCTCTTGTGGCGCACCAGGGGCGGGCGCAGGGAGGGGATCTTGCGCGAGGCGTTCACCAGCCGCTGCATGCCGTCCTGCGAGATCTCGGCCGTCTCGTTGCAGGCCAGCGCCGTCAGCACCGCGGGCTCTTCCTGGGTCAGGATGGCGTCCACGATCAGGGGACCGATGTTCGGGCGGCGGGCGACCTCGATCTGGTGTTCGATGGTGGCTTCGACCAGGAGGCGGATCAGGTCGCGGTCCTGCAACAGGGGGCTGGAGGCGATGATCGGCCGGGCGATTTCGATGTCGTCGAGCGCCAGGACATTGACCAGGGCCCTGGGCGCCCAGGCCGCATGGGCGAGCTTCTCGGCGAGGCGGCGGCGGATCTCGCGTTCGGCCTCCATCACCAGGCACATGAAGATGTCATTGAGCAGGGCCTGGACCGTCGCCGCATCGAGGGCTCCGGCGCCGCTGGCGCTCTCGCAGAGGTCGGCGATGGCCAGCAGCAGCCGCTCGCGGTCCGCGGGCGCCCGCGCCTGGGCCAGCTTCAACAGATCCTCGGCCTGGGCGGCGATGTTCAAGGCGTCCTCCGGGGCGCGCACGCCCCGGCAAACTGCGCGCGGCGAGGTGAAAACATGCTTAACCTGTGGGTCACCAGTTTGACCGCGACAGGGGATCACTCGCCATGGCCGAGCCGCTGCTGCTGGCCCTCGACCAGGGCACAACCTCCACACGCGCCATCCTATTCGATTCGGCCGGCCAGCCGCTTGCGACCGCGGGGCGGCCGCTGAAGCAGTCCTACCCGGCCGACGGCTGGGTGGAGCACGACGCCGACGAGATCTTCGCGGCCTGTGTCGAGGTGCTGCGCGAGGCGATGCAGACCTCCGGGCGGGACCTGGGCGAGGTCGCCGCGATCGGGATCACCAACCAGCGCGAGACGGTGGTGGTCTGGGAGCGGGCGTCGGGGCGGCCCATCCATCCGGCCATCGTCTGGCAGGACCGCAGGACCGCGTCCGCCTGCGAGGCGATGAAGCCGGCCGAGGCCGAGGTCGCCGAGGTCACGGGCCTGCTGATCGATCCCTATTTCTCGGCCACCAAGATCGCCTGGATCCTCGACCATGTGGACGGCGCGCGCGCCCGCGCCAAGCGCGGCGAGCTCATGGCCGGCACCATCGACGCCTGGGTGGTCTGGAAGCTGACCGGAGGCGCCGTCCACGCCACCGATGCGACCAATGCTTCGCGCACCCTGTTGTTCGACATCAGCCGCCAGGCCTGGTCGCCGCGCATGCTCGACCTGTTCTCCGTGCCGGCCGCCCTGTTGCCCGAGGTTCGCGACACCTCCGGCGACTTCGGCGAGACCACGCCGGACGTGCTCGGCGGGCCCGTTCGCATCTGTGGCGTGGTCGGCGACCAACAGGGCGCCCTGATGGGCCAGGGCTGCATCGCCTCCGGCCAGATGAAGGCCACCTATGGCACGGGCTGCTTCCTGCTGCTTCACACCGGCGAGCGCCGGCCAGTGTCGAGGGCGCGGCTGCTCACCACCGTCGCTGCGCGGGTCGGTGGCAAGACGACTTACGCCCTAGAGGGCTCGATCTTCGTGGCGGGCGCGGCGATCCAGTGGATGGGGGAGCGCCTGGGCGTCCAGGGCGGTCCCCAGGCCGTGGAGGCCCTGGCGCAGGGCGCCCGCGAGGGCCACGGGGTCGTGCTGGTCCCGGCCTTCACTGGCCTTGGCGCGCCCTGGTGGGACGCCGACGCCCGCGGCGGTCTCTTCGGCCTGACCCGCGACGCGGGACTGCCGGAGATCGCCCAGGCCGTGTTCGACGCCAGCGCCCTGCAGACCCGCGATCTCCTGGAAGCCATGCGCGCCGACGCGCCCGAGGCGCTGGGCGCGGGTTCCGAGCTGCGCATCGACGGAGGAATGGCCAAGAGCCTCTGGTTCGCCCAGCGCCTCGCCGACCTGACTGGCCAGGCGGTCCGCCGCGTCACCTATCAGGAGACCACCGCTCTCGGCGCCGCCCTGTTCGCCGGCCTGGCCGCAGGCGTTTACGCCTCGCTCGAGGAGGCGGCAGCGGCTCGCCCGAGCGGCGAGAACCTCGCGCCCACGTCCGACCCTCACGCCCGGGAGGCCGCTTACGCCCGCTGGCTGGACGCCGTGGCCAGGGTCAGGAGCTGATCATGGGCCAAAGCGCTCGATCGCTTCCGCCGCCGTGGAGATCACGTGCTTGATCGCCTCCACCTCGTCGGAGGTGGGGCTGCGGGGCGTGCGGTAGTAGATGGCGAAGGTGCCCAACATCCGGCCGTCCGAAGCGGTGACCGGCGTCGACCAGCAGGCGCGAAGGCCGTGCGCGGCGGCCAGCTCCCGGAAGTCGGCCCAGAGCGGATCGGTCGCGATGTCCGTCACATAGACCGGATGGCCGAGATAGGCGGCGGTCCCGCAGGAGCCGACGCCCGGGCCGATCTTCAGGCCGTCGATCGCCACGCAGTAGTCGCCGGGCAGGGAAGGCGCTGCGCCGTGCCTGAGTCGTTCGCCCTTGGCGTCGAGCAACAGGATCGAGGCCAGCATCTCGCCATCGAACTGCACCTCGACCGCAGCCAGCAGAAGCTCCAGGATCCGGCCGAGCGCCTCGTCCCCGGAACCTGCGTTGCGCACCCGCTCCGCTTCTTCCGCGAGGGAGGCTCTGACCCGTTCCGACAGTGGGGTGGCTGAACCCATGCGTTCCTGACTAAGGTGTCGGACTGAAAGGCTCGGGGCGGACATGAGCCTGACCGACGTTTGCGCCTCGATCAAGTCGAACGCTCGCGCCACGCGCGCGCTTGACCGCCTTTCCACCTAGCGCGAGTCTCCCTGCGGAGGAACGACCATGGCAGACGGCAATCTTGCGGGGATCTCGTCGCTCCGGGGACGGGTCAGCGAGGACGAGTGGCGGGTCCGGGTGGACCTCGCGGCGCTCTATCGGCTGGCGGCCCTGGAGGGCTGGGACGACCTGATCTTCACCCACATCTCGGCTCGCGTGCCGGGACCCGATCACCACTTCCTGATCAACCCGTTCGGCGTCTACTTCGACGAGGTGACGGCGTCGTCCCTGGTCAAGGTGGACCTGGAGGGGAACATCGTCATGGACGGCCCCTACGGCATCAACGCCGCGGGCTATGTCATCCATTCGGCGGTGCATGGCGCGCGCGAGGATGCGAGGTTCGTGATCCACCTGCACACAGACCAGGGCGTGGCGGTCTCGGCCCAGGCGGAGGGCCTGTTGCCCCTGTCCCAGCACGCGCTCGTGGTGATCCCGCACCTGGCCTATCACGACTACGAAGGCATCGCCCTGCACCTGGACGAGCGCGAACGGCTGGTCCGAGATCTCGGCGACAAGTCGCTGATGATGCTGCGCAACCACGGCACCCTGGCGACCGGCGGCACGGCCGGCGAGGCCTGGGTCGGACTTTTCCACCTGGAGCGTGCCTGCAAGATGCAGGTCCTGGCCCTCACCGCGGGCCGCGACCGCGTGCTGCTGGCGCCTGAAAGCGCCCAGGCGGACGTGAGGAATGTCGTGGGGCGCGGCTTCGGTGGGATGTCGCAGCTGCCCTGGCCCGGTCTGCTGCGCAAGCTCGACCGCCGCTCGTCGGGGTACGACAGCTAGGGACGCCGCTCGCCGGCTAGCCTGCGGCGGCTTGCTTCAGGCGCGCCGCCAGCACCGAAAATCCCGAGGCTTCGGCCAGGTCGGCCGGAGTCGCGCCGCGTTTGTCCCTGGCCTTGGGGTCGGCGCCGTGGGCGAGGAGCAGCTCGGCGATGGAGCCGCGCCCGCTGACCGCGGCCCAGTGCAGAGGCGTGCGGCCGGCCACCACGTCGCGGCGCAAGACCAGGCCGGGGTCCCGTTCGAGCAGCAGCGCCAGCCGGGCGTCATAGCCCCGCTCGGCCGAGCGGTGGGCGTCCAGCGGCCCGGCGGCCCGGTCCGGGCCGCCGTGGTGGAGAAGCAGATCCGCCAGCGCCTCATGCCCGACCGCCCGCGCGGCGTCCCAGGGGGTGAACGGCTCGGCGTGGGCGGTGGAACGGGCGTTGGCGAGCGCCCCGCGACTGAGCAGCAACTCGGCCACATCCGCCTGACCGGCCGTGGCGGCAGCGTGCAGGGGCGCGCCGCCGCACTGGCCCGTGGCGTTAGGGTCCGCGCCGCGATCGAGCAGCAGCGCGGCGACCTCGGCATGGCCTTGGCGGGCGGCCGCATGCAGCGGTGTCTCGCCTGTCTCGGTCAGGACCTTGGTCGAGGCGCGGTGGTCCAGCAGGGCGCGGACGATCTCGAGGCGGCCGTGTTCGGCCGCCGCGTGCAGCGGCGTCGCGCCGCCGTAGGCGCGGGCGTTGGGATTGGCGCTGGCTTCGAGCAGCAGCCCGGCGACCTCGGCATGACCCGCGGTCGCGGCGAGGTGGAGCGGGGTCAGCCGGTCGTCCCTGCGGTTGGTGACGCGATAGGGGTTGGCGGCGAGGATGGCCCGGACGGCGGCTGTGTCGCCCGCCTGGGCCGCGTCATGCAAGTCGCTCATCGTCGCCGTCGAAACGCCTAGCCTTCGCGGGCGTGGGAGCGGTGCGCGGCCATCCCGTGCGACTTCTCCGATATCCAGTCCATCAGGGCGAAGAGCACGCCAGACACCACGAAAGTCAGATGCAGGCCGATCATCCACGCCAGTTTGGCCGTATCGGGCGCGGCGGCGTCGGCCGCGCTGTCGGCCTCGGACATCTGCATGAACGCCCTGAGGAGCGAGATGGCGGAGATGGCCACGATCGAGCCGATCAGCTTGAGCTTCATGCCCGAGAAGTCGACCGCGCCCATCCACGCCGGCCGGTCGACGTGGTTCTGCATGTGCATCTTGGAGACGAAGTTCTCATAGCCCGAGAAGGTCACGATCAGGATCAGGTTGCCGGCCAGCGACAGGTCCACCAGCGACAGCACCAAGAGGATCGCCTGCTCCTCGGATTGCAGCGCCGCCGGGACGCCTTCGACCAGTTCGCGCAGGAAGACGATGAGCAGCAGGACCAGGGCCAACAGCAGGCCCACATAGAAGGGCGCCATCAGCCAGCGGCCTGAGAAGAGGCCGGATTCCAGCAGCGTCTCGAGCGATCTTCTGGTCGGGGAGGGCGGCGAGTTCATGGTGACAGCTTCTAGCATGATCGTGGCCGCAAGCTGGCGGCCCCACGGGCGCGGGAGACTCTGTCGTCGCATTGTCGTCTTTCGCGGCTGCTGCTAGCCGTTAGCCATGAACAGCCGTTTGCCAGCCGGGGAAAAGACCTTCTTCGGGCATCCCGTCGGTCTCTTCTATCTGTCGTTCACCGAGGCCTGGGAGCGGTTCTCCTACTACGGCATGCAGACCCTGCTGGTCCTCTACATGACCAAGCAGCTGCTGTTTCCCCCGCATGTGGACAAAGTCCTTGGCTTTGGGGGGTATCGGGCGGCGCTGGAGTCGGTCTACGGCCATCTGACCCCGATCGCCTTGGCCTCGGCGACCTTCGGCCTCTACACCGGCTTGGTCTATGTGACGCCGCTGCTGGGCGGCTTGCTCGCCGACCGGGTGCTGGGCCGCACCAGGACAGTGACTCTCGGCGCCCTCCTGATGGCGCTCGGCCACTTCCTGATGGCCTTCGACGTCAGCTTCCTGCTCGCGTTGCTCTGCCTGCTGCTCGGGGTCGGGTGCTTCAAGGGCAATATCGCGACCCAGGTCGGCGACCTCTACGACAAGGGCGACAACCGCCGGGCCGACGCCTTCCAGTTCTACATGTTCGGCATCCAGATCGCGGTGATCGTGGCGCCGATCGTCACGGGCGGCCTTGGCCAGGAGGTCGGCTGGCATTGGGGCTTCGGCGCCGCTGGCGTCGGCATGGTGATCGGCCTTTTGATCTACCTGGCCGGCCGCAAGCACCTGCCGGCTGAGACGGTGATCGTGCGCGGCCAGCCAAGGGCCCAGCGACCCAAGCTGGCGCCCGGTGAAGGCAAGAGCGTCCTCGTGCTGGTGGCTTTGCTGCCCGTCCTGGCGCTGTCGGGCATCGGCAACCAGCAGATGGGCAACGCCTATCTGCTCTGGGGCGACGCCAACCTGCAGCTCAAGTTCCTGGGGTTCAACACGCCGGTGACCTGGCTCATCAGTCTCGACGCCATTGTCAGCGCGATAACCATGGCCGGGTCGGTGGTGTTCTGGCGCTGGTGGTCGACCTTCCGGACCGAGCCGAACGAGATCACCAAGCTGACCATCGGCACGAGCATCGCGGCCCTGGCGCCCCTTTGCCTGGCCGCAGCGTCGCTGCACCCGGCAGGACAGAAGGCCTCCATTGGCTGGGCCGTGGCCTTCCACATCGTCAACGACATCGGCTTCGCCAACATCTTCCCGGTGGGCCTGGCGCTCTATTCGCGGGCCGCGCCCAGGGCGATCGGGGGGACGATGATCGCGGTCTATTATCTGAACATGTTCGCCTGCAACATGCTGGTCGGCTGGCTGGGCGGCTTCCTCGACAAGACGCCGGGCGCGACCTTCTGGATCATGCATGCGGCGATCATCGGCGTGGCCGCCGTGCTGTTCTTCCTGGCCCGGACCGCCGCCGGCCGCACCCTGGCGCCGAAGGTGGATCCGGAAGAAGCGCTGGCCCCTGCCTAGACCATGGCCGACGCAGCCGCAGCCCGCCGGATCGCCGTCTCGCTGCCGCAGGTGAGCGACCGGTCGACCGAGGCGTCGGTGGTGCTGCGTGTCGCCGGCAAGCTGTTCGCCTGGAGCTGGCCGGAGCGGGCGCAGCCGAAGGGGCCGCGGGTCCCGCGGCTCGATGTCCTGGCGGTTCTCTGTCCGATCGAGGCGAAGGAGACCATCCTCGGGGCGGAGCCGGACAAGTTCTTCACCACCGCCCACTACAACGGCTATCCGACCGTCCTGCTGCGGCTGGACGCCGTCGACGAGGCCGAACTGGGCTCCATCCTGACCTCTGCGTGGCTTTGCGCGGCGCCGAAGGCCCTGGCCGAGCAGTTCAGGCCGGCGTGAGCTGATCCACCGTCCAGCGGCCGCCGCCGTTCCCGAGCCGGCCGGAGAGCTCCTTGCACAGCGCCGCCAGCTTCTCGTCGAGCTTCCAGGGCGCGTTGCAGACCAGCAGCCCGGAGCCCGGCAGACTGTTCTCCTCCCAGCGGAAGGGTGAGAACTCCACACGCAGGGCCTTGGGGAACCCCGCCGCCGCGGCCGAGAGCGCGGCGCCGGCCTTGCCGTCCTTGGCCGGATACCAGGCCATGAAGATCCCTGCCGGCCAGCGCGCCAGGCCGGCGGTCAGGGCCCCGATCAGCCGCTCGGTCTCGTCGGTCTTTTCGAACGGCGGATCGATGAACACCAGGCCCCGCCGCTCGGGTGGAGGCAGCAGCGCCCGGGTCGCCTCATAGCCGTCCCGCAGATGGACGGCGACGCGCCGGTCATCGCGATAGCGCGCCTTCAAGACCCGGGCGTCCTCGGGGTGCAGCTCGCACGCCATCAGCCGATCGTCAGCACGAAGGAGGACGCGGACGATCTCCGGCGAGCCGGGATAGACGCTGAGTCCATCCGGGTTCATGGCTGCGATGAGCTGGGAATAGGCCGGCGCGGACGCCAGCTCCCGTCCGAAGACCTTGGCCACGCCATCCTGGAATTCCGGCGATCGACGCGCCTCGTCGCTCGTCAGGTCGTAGACACCGAGGCCCGCGTGGGTGTCGAGCACGGCGAAAGGCTGCGGCTTCTGGCGCAGATGCTCGAGCACCAGCGTCAGGGCCGCGTGCTTGAAGACGTCCGCGTGGTTGCCCGCGTGGAAGGCGTGCCGGTAGTTCATCGCCCCCGTTTAGCCGTCCGACGGCAGCTAGGGCAGGGCGAAGACGTAGAGCACGTTGGCGTTCTGGGTCTGGTACTCCGGGGTCATGCGACCAAGGCCCGAGGCCTCGGGCGAGGAGCCAGTGCCCACGGCCACGAACTCCTTGCCGCCCACGCCGTAGGCGACCGGGAAGCCGCTGATCGGGGCCGACAGGTTCACGTCCCAGAGCGCCTTGCCGCTGTGGTCGTCGATCGCGTGAAAATGCCCAACGGCGTCGGCGGCGAACAGCACGCCGCCGGCAGTGTCCACCAGCGACATGGTGCCCGCCCGCTGCTCGTACTTCCACACGGTCTTGCCGGTCACCGCACTGATCGCCTGGATGGTCCCGACGTTGGTCTCGCCGGGCGCCATGACGGCCCGATAGTCGATGTCCATGCCGAGTTGGCCCGGGCCGGTCTTGGGCCCTGCGCTGGTGACCACGCTGCAGATGTTCTGCAGCGGCTCCAGCATCAGCTTCGTCTCGGGATTGTAGGCGCCGGCGGGCCAGTTCTTGCCGCCGGTGAATGCCGGGCAGATGTCGAGCGCCTGGTCGGGCTTGGTGAAGATGGCGGCCGGATTGTTGATCGGCTTGCCGGTCTTCAGATCGATGCCCTGCAGCACGTTCTGCTGCACCGTGGGCCGCGCCCAGAGGAACTCGCCAGTCTTGCGGTCCAGCGTATAGATGATCCCGGTCTTGCCGGGCGCGCCGGTCAGGACCTTGCGCACCTCGCCGGGCTTCACCTTGGGATTGATCCACGGAACCGAGCCCTTGTCGGGCGCCACCTCGGTGTCGACCAGCAGCCGCTCGAAGGTGTGGTCGAAATCCCAGAAGTCGTGGATGTGCTGGTAGTGCCAGACGATCTTGCCGGTGTTCACGTCCAGGGCGATCGTCGAGGTCATGTACAGGTAGTCCTTGTCGTTGCCGGCCAGCTCGAACTTGGGCGTCGGCGAGGCGATGGACGTCCCGTAGTAGATCAGGTGGAGATCAGGGTCGTAGCTCGGCGGGTTCCAGGTGCCGACCGTGACCCGCTTCTCCCTGGGCGTGTCGCCCCAGCTCTTGCCGTCAGGCTCGCCCGGCAGGGCCACCGTGTGGGTGCGCCAGAGCTCCTTGCCGGTGGCCGCGTCGTTGGCCACCACCACGCAGGAGTCGGGGCCGCCGGCGACGGCGCAGGCCCGGCCGGAGATCACCTTGCCGTCGGCCACGATGGGCCCAGCGCTCGGGCCGCCCGGCTGCTTGTGGTAGTCGGTGACCTGGGCCTCCCACGCCTGTTTGCCGGTCTGGGCGTCGACCGCATAGACGGTCCCGTCGCCGCCCGAACTGAACAGAAGTTCGCCCCAGATCGCGATGTTGCGCTTGGCGCCGCCGGCGCCCTTGAAGTCGGCCGGATACTTGCGCTGGAAATGCCAGATCGGGGCGCCGGTGGCGGCGTCCACGGCCTCGATCCGGTCGCCGGGCTCGGGAATGTACATGATCCCGTCGTGCACCAGGGGCGTGCCTTCGAAGCCGCCGGTGGGCAGGGTGCGGGCCCACATCAGCCTGAGACCCCCGACGTTGACCGGGGTGATCTGGTTCAGCGGGCTGAAGCCCCAGCTGTTCAGGGTCCGGCGCCACATCAGCCAGTCGGCCGGATCCGGATGCTGCAGCATGGCGTCGGTGACGGGCGTGAAGGGCCGTTGGGTCCCGGCGTTGGAAGGCGTCGCCACCGAATCCTCGGGGGCGGCCGACGCCGGCGCGGCGCCGGCTGTGAGCAAAGCCATCATCCCCGCCGCCATCAGGGCGGCTCCACGCAGGCTGGACATCGTCTTGAATTCTCCCTGGACCGCGGCGCTTGTCCCGGCGGGCCTGGCCCGCGCCCCCGCCGTCGGAGCGGCGCCAGCATAGTCGGGGAACGAGCCGCAGCGTAAGCCCTTTGACCCGGTCGAACCGACGTTCAACGTCGGCGGGCGCGGCTGCGATGGCGCGCGTTCCAGGCAGTGGAACGCCTCCCGAGGCGAGGCTAGAACAAAACAAGAACTATCGAGGTCGCGCCATGGAACGGCTCTACGCCTGGGCCCAGATCAGCCACCTCGACGTGCGCGACGCCTGCGCGTCGGGCGAGCTTCGCGCCTTTTGCGCCGGGCCGCTGTGCGATCGGGTGGCGGTGGTGGGGCGCGGCGCCTTCCCGCCGCTGGTTCCGCTGTGGGTGCTGGCGGCCCGGATGCGCTGCCGGGGCTGCGGCCACAAGGGGGCCCAGTTCGAGGTCTGGGGTTCGGCCGCCGCGGCCAAGTTCGCCGACCGGCACATCCCGGTGGTGAAGCGCTGAGCGCCAAGAGGCAAGCCGCTAGGCGTGCTCCTGGAAGATCGCCTCGATCGGCTGGCCGAAGACGTTGGCGATCCTGAAGGCCAGGGGCAGGCTGGGATCGTATTTCCCGGTCTCGATCGCGTTGACGCTCTGCCGGGACACCCCGAGCTGCTCGGCGAGGTCGCCCTGGCTCCAGCCCCGTTCGGCCCGAAGCTCGCGCAGCCGGTTCATCATCGATAGCGCCTGCGGATGAAGACGTTCGCGAAGCCGAGGATGAGAGCCCACGCGGGGACCAGGACCCAGGCCTCCACGTGCGGGACCAGGCGGAACATCTCGAGGAACCCCCAGCAAGCGCACAGGACCATGACCCCGCCAGTGGCCCAGAGGCTGCTCTCGATCTGGACCGTGCGTTGGAACTCGTCGGTCTCCTCTCGAAGATAGAGGCCCATGGAGGCGAACATCCCGATCAGCGGCAAGGCCGGCAGAAGGGCGGCTGCGTAGGCGAGAGGCCCCGTCAGGTGAAGCTGCTTGTAGCCGGCCACCGCCAGGAGCAGGGCCGCCACATAGGTCCAGGAACAGATCGACATCCGGCGGCGGTACCGATTGCCTGCGTCGGTCGGGATCATGCACGTCCTCGCGGCCTTGGTGCGCATCCAGACTGCGACGACACCGAGGACCAGCGCGCCATAGACGGCGGTCGCAACGAGCACCGTGCCGGAGCCGGCGTGGCGCTCGGCCAGCCACTGGATCACCTGGTAGAAGCCGGCGGCGAGCGCTGCGCAGCCGCCGAGGAGCAGGAGGAAGCTCAGCGCGAGACGGCCCAGACCGCCTGACGGCGCGTCGTCCTGGTGAGCAATGTCCGGAGCCATGACAGCCTTCCTGATATGTCAAGGAAACTTTACGGTTGGGGCAGGCGTAAGGCAAGCCTGCTTTACATAGCGCGACCATCCTGAGGCGGGTTGTCGCGCGGCATCGGGTGCGATGACTAGCCGCGCGCGCGTGCGCGAAATGTCAGAACCGCCAACCGACGGGGCCCCGGATGCCGAACCAATCCTACTACCGGTTCTACTGTGTCAGTCGCCGCGGGGGTTTCGTGGGGGTCGAAGAGGCCCATTGCCCCACCGACGATCACGCGCGCGACCACGCCCGCGAAAGGCTCCAGCGTCTGGATCATTGCCGGGCCATCGAGGTCTGGCGGCGCGACGTCCTGGTCTGCCACCTGTCCCGGGACGAGCTGGGCTAGGACTCGGCCGACGCCGCGCCGAAGGCGCGGCCCTTGGCTTCTGGCCCGAACCCGACGAACAGGGCCACCAGAACCGCGACCACGCCGCAGACGATGGCCAGGGCCAGGCCGTAGTTGTTGTGGTGGCTCTCGGCGATGCGGGCCTGGATCACCGCATTGGCGGCGGCGAACAGATTGCCGAGCTGGTAGGCGAAGCCCGGGAAGGCGCCGCGCGCGCCCTCGGGCGACAGCTCGTTAAGATGCGCCGGCACCACGCCCCAGGCCCCCTGCACCGCGATCTGGATCAGGAAAGCCCCGGCTCCCAGCATCAGGGGTGTCGAGGAGAAGGCCCACAGCGGGATGATCGGCAGGGCGATCAGGGCCGCCAGCACGATGGCGCGCCGCCGGCCGATCCGCTCGGACAGGGCGCCGAAAATCAGGCCGCCCACCACCGCGCCCAGGTTCAGCACCACGGTCAGGGCGGTGATCATGCCCGGCGAGAAGCCGTGCTGGACCCTCAGGAAGGTCGGATAGAGGTCCTGGGTGCCGTGGCTGAAGAAGTTGAAGGCCGTCATCATCAGGACGACATAGGCCAGCAGCTTCCACTGGCCGCGCATGGCCGCGAGGAAATGGCCGTGCTTCTCGCCCTTGGCGTGGGCGTTTGCGCGCGCCGCCGTCCATGCCGGCGACTCGGGGACGTTACGGCGGATGTAGAGGATCAGGAGCGCCGGCAGGGCGCCCAGGGCCAGAAGGCCCCGCCAGCCGATCTGGGGCAGGAACAGGTTGGCGATGGCGGCCAGGAAGTAGCCCATCGGATAGCCTTCCTGGAGGATGCCCGAGATCACGCCGCGGCTCTTGGCCGGGATGGTCTCCAGCGCCAGGGACGCCCCGATGCCCCACTCGCCACCCATGGCGAAACCGAACAGGCACCTCAGGATCAAGAGCACCGTGAGGTTCGGCGAGAAAGCCGAGGCGATGGCCAGGACTGAATAGAGCGCCACATCGATCATCAGGATCGGCCGGCGGCCGAAGTGGTCGGCCAGACGCCCGAACACCAGAGCGCCCACGGGCCGCGCGGCCAGGGTCAGGGTGATGGCCAGGCTGACGTCCGAGACCTTCACGACGTGGCCGGGGGCCGAGAACTCCTTGGCGATGTCTTTCAGGACGAAGGTCAGAAGGAAGAAGTCGAAGGCGTCGAGCGCCCAGCCGAGCAGGGCGGCGAAGAACACGGCGCGCTGGGTCTTATCCAGCGCCTTCAGCTCGTCGATGATCACCATGCTCTCAGCTCCCCCGGTCGCCTGTCTCAATTGAGGCCGCGCCGGGGCCGGGTGGCAAGACCGCACCCGTACCGGTCGCCCCAGACCGGCGCGCGCGCCCGGTTCCGCTCGCGGGTCTTATCTTGGCGGCTGCTGCGGCAAACCCGAGACCAGCTCCATGCGCGCCTTCTCGTAGTCCTGCTCGGCCTTGAAGCCGTCGTTGGAGAACACGCCGACGGTCTGGGTCTGCCGGTTGAAGCGTGGCCAGTCGGCGCTGGGAACCCCGGTCCTGGCGAAGTTGCTCCAGCGCGACTCCATGGCCTCGATCATGGACGGCTCCACGGTGTCCGTGGGCGCGGCGCTCGGGGTGGAGCCGAACACCGCATAGATCTCGTCGAAGTGCGAGGCGCCCGGCGTCTTCCCCTGCTGGGAGGGCCGCAGGTAGTTGAACGAATAGACCCAGGTCGGCAGGCCGCTGCCGGCGGCGCCCAGGGCGGTCTGGCGGTTGTTCCAGGTCATCACCAGGTCTGTGGCGAGCTGGCCCTGCACCTTGACCGGATCGTGGGTTCCGTAGCCGTCGTAGACCTTCATGATCTTCGGCCACTGGGCGGCGTAGCGCTTGTCGAGGTCCTTGGCCGCGGCCTGGAAGGCGCCGGCCTCGTAGGAATTGGTGCCGAAGATGATCGGCACGCGGGCGACCTGGCCCGCCTTGAAAGCGTCGAGGACATTCAAGGGCAATACCTGACCGTCGACCATCGGCGAGCTGCCCGCGCCCTTCGCCGCCACGGTGGCGGCTGGCACGGCGCGCAGGGCTGCGGGATCGTCGGAGGTCACGCCCCACGCCGCCGCGAGGGCGCGCGCGTCCGTCTCCGCCACGTCCAGGCTCCTGAGGTTCACCGGGCCGCCGGACTCCACGATCGCCTTGTGGAACAGCCCCCGCGCCGAGGGCGAGATCATCATCGCGTCGACCGCGCCGCCGCCGGCGCTCTCGCCGAAGATGGTGATGTTGTCCGGATCGCCGCCGAAGGCGGCGATATTGGCCTTCACCCATTTCAGGCCCGCGACCATGTCCATCAGGCCGTAGTTGGCCGCCGGCGCGCCCTTGGCTTCCTTGATCAGCGCCGGGTGGGCGAAGAAGCCGAACTTGCCGAGGCGGTAGGCGGTGGTGACCACGATCACCCCATGCCGGGCCAGGCTCTTGCCGTCGGTCTCTCCCCAGGCGGTCATGCCGAACTGGAAGCCGCCGCCGTGGATGTAGAACATCACCGGCCGCTTGGGCGTCTTCTTGCCGTCGGCGGCCCAGACATTGAGGTAGAGGCAGTCCTCGCTTTTCTGCAGGTCGCCGCCCGGGGCGCCCGGGGGGAGTGTCTGCATGCATGGCGCGCCGAAGTGATCGGCGGTGCGCATGCCTTGCCAGGAAGCCGGAGCCTGGGGCTCGCGCCAGCGCAGGTCGCCCACCGGAGGCGCCGCGAAGGGGATGCCGAGCCACGAGGTCACGCCATCGGCGTCGACGCCCTGGACCAGACCCGACTGGGTCCTGACCTGCGACGGCGCGGCGCTTGCCGCTCCAATGCCCATGGCCAAGACGACCGCCATGGCCGCCGCGAACTCGCGTCCACGCATCATGTCCCTCCCAACACGCCCTTTTGGAGGGAGCCTAGGCCCGGTGGATCGCTCTGGCTAGGCGTCGGCGGCGGCTGCTTCCAGGGCCCGTCCCGACATGCTCCTCGGTCGAAAAGCGGGTCAGGCGGCGCCGACGCGTTCGGCTTCGCGGTCCGCGTTGTCGGTCGACGCCCAGAGGGCGATCTTGGACAGCAGCTCCTGGGGCGAGATCGGCTTGGCCAGGACATCGTCCATGCCGGCGTTGCGGCAGGCGGCGGCGTTCTCGGGCTGCACGTCCGCGGTCAGGGCCAGGATGGGCGTATGGCGGTTGAACGCAGAGGCTGCGCGGATCACCCGCGTGGCCTCCAGGCCGTCGACGCCCGGCATGCGCACATCCATCAGGATCAGGTCGAAGGGCTTGGTCATGGCCGCCTGGACGGCGTCGGCGCCGCCCGCCGCCTCCTCGATGTTGAGGCCCAAGGGCTCTAGCATCAGCCTGACCAGCTCGCGGTTCACCGCGGTGTCGTCGACCATCAGGATGTTCAGGCCGGGCCATTCCATCTCGGCGCCGACCACATCGGCCGGCGTCTGGCCCTCGGCGGCTTCGGTGGGGATCTCGAACCAGAAGGTCGATCCTTCGCCGGGCTGGCTGTCGACGCCGATGGTCCCGCCCATCAGCTCGACGATGGCCTTGGAAATCGAAAGCCCCAGGCCCGTGCCCCCGTGGGTGCGGTTGATGGAGACCTCGGCCTGGGAGAAGCGCTCGAACAGCTTGCCGACGGTTTCCGGCGCGATGCCTGCGCCGGTGTCGATCACCTGGACCTTGAGCCGCGATCCGGATTTCAGCCGCCGCCAGCTCGTCTTCACCACCACCGAGCCTTCCTGGGTGAACTTCACCGCGTTCGACAGGAAGTTCAGCAGCACCTGCCTCAGCCGGGTCACGTCGCCCTGGATCAGCTGGGGCGTTTTGGGATCCAGCTCCAGTTTCAGCGCAAGGCCCTTGGCCGCGGCCTGGATGGCCAGAAGGCCCATGGCCTCGTCGGCGAGGTGGCGCAGCGAGAAGGGCTGGAGCTCGAGCTCGGCGTGGCCCGCGTCCAGCTTGGACAGGTCGAGGACATCGTTGATCAGGGCCAGCAGCGCCTCGCTGGCGTCGTAGATCCGCCGCGCGTGCTGCTGGGCTTCCCTCGGCAGGTCGGCGCGCTCGTGCATCAGGCGGGAGAATCCGATGATCGAGGTCAGCGGGGTGCGCAGTTCATGGCTCATATTGGCCAGGAACGCCGACTTGGCGGCGGCGGCGGCCTCGGCCTTGCGCCGGGACTCCTCAAGCTCGGCCTCGAACAACTTGGTCTCGGTGATGTCGCGGACGATATCGATCGTCTCGATTGGCTCGCCCTCGGCATTGAAGATCAGGGTCGGATTGGACTCCACCCAGATCCACTCGCCGTCCTTGCGTCGGGCGCGGTAGCGCAGCGGCTCGGGCAGGTGCGGCAGCCGCTTCTCGATCAGCTCCAGGATCGCCTCGGCCACGCGCGGCAGGTCGTCGGGATGGGTCATGTCCCGCGGGCTGATCTTGGACATCTCTTCGGGGGTGTAACCGAACACCCGCATCGAGCCTGGCGAGATGTAGCTGAGCTGGGCGTCCAGCGAGACCCGTACGATCATGTCGTGGGCGTGGTCGGTGACGAAACGGTAGTACTGCTCGCGCCGGAGGGCCTCGGCCTCGGCGCGTTTCATCTCTGTGATGTCGGTCAGGACACCGACGCGGGCGCGGGCGCCGCTGGCAGGATCGGTCTGAAAGGTGCTGCGCGACACCACGTGGCGGATCTCGCCATCGGAGCGGACGATGCGCACCTCGATGGCGGCGTCCTGGCCGAAATTCTGTTTCTGGTGGCTGAGGAGCCGGGGCAGGTCGTCGGGGTGGCAGAAGCCATTGACGGCGTCGATGTCGGGAGGCGGATCGGTCGGATTCAGCCCGTAGATCCGGTACATCTCCTCGGACCAAACGAAGGTCATCGACGTGTGGTCGAGGTACCAGAACCCGACTCCCGCCAGCTTCGCGGCGAACGGAGCCAGCGCGTCCAGGTCATAAAGCGGAGGCGCCGAACGGGGCGCGGAGTGTTCTGTCATGCGCGTTTCCCCCGCCTAGTTGATCGCACATGCACCTGAACCTGCGCTTAACGTGGCCAAGCTTTGGGGCGCCGGGAAAGGCGAGGCGCTGCTGGGCGCCCCAGGAATTCGGGCGCTAGGCGCTGACCAGCAGCGAGAGCTGGCGCTCGACCATCTCGTTGCGGCCTTCGGCCAGCTCGCGGTCGAGCAGGCGGGTCGGGTAGTCGCCGGTGAAATAGTGGTCGGTGAATTGCGGCTGGACCGGATCTCGCTCGCCCGCGTCCATGGCCCAGTAGAGGCCGTCGACCGACAGGAAGCCCAGGGAGTCCACCTCGAGAAAGTCCTTCATCTCCTCCAGGCTCTTGCTGGCGGCCAGGAGCTTGTCGCGGTCGGGCAGGTCGATGCCATAGAAATCGGGGAAGCGGATCGGCGGCGAGGCCGACCTCAGGTGCACTTCGGCCGCCCCGGCGGCGCGCACCATTCGCACCACGCGCACGGTGGTGGTGCCACGGACGATGGAGTCGTCGATCAGGATCACCCGCTTGCCGGCCAGCACATTGCGGTTGGGGCTGAGCTTGCGACGCACGCCCACCTCGCGCGCGCCCTGGGCGGGCTGGATGAAGGTGCGGCCCACATAGTGGTTGCGGATGATGCCCATCTCGAAGGGAAGGCCGGTCTCCTGGGCGAAGCCGATAGCGGCGGGCACGCCGGAATCCGGCACCGGCACCACCACGTCTGCCGGCACGCCGCTCTCGCGGGCAAGGCGCACGCCCATGCGCTTGCGCACCTCGTAGACCGAGCGACCGTTCACCACGCTGTCGGGGCGGGCGAAGTAGACATATTCGAAGATGCACGGCCGGGCCTTGGCGGCCGGGAACAGCCGGATGGATTCGATCCCCTCGTCGGAGATCACCACCAGCTCGCCGTGCTCGATGTCGCGGACGAACTTGGCGCCGATGATGTCCAGCGCGCAGGTCTCCGACGCCAGCACCGGCTTGCCGTCGAGGTCGCCCAGGACCAGCGGGCGGATGCCCAGGGGGTCCCGCACGCCGATCAGCTTCTTCTTGGTCAGGGCCACAAGGGCGTAGCCGCCCTCGATCTGGCGCAGGGCGTCGATGAACTTGTCGACGATCTTGCCGGCCCGCGAGCGGGCGATCAGGTG
>CAZTMF010000008.1:0-24017 GCA_964614675.1 uncultured Caulobacteraceae bacterium
ACAGCACGTCCTGGGTGCGCGAGCCCTGCAGCGAGATGCGGGCATAGTCGAACGGTCCGTTCTTGGGGGCGATGTAGAGGCCGGGCACGGTGCTCTGCAGGGACTGGATGATGTCGACATACTGGCCGTTCTTGATCGTCGCGGCGGTGACCACGTCGACGCGGACGCCCTGCTTGGCCAGTTGGGTCGGCAGCTCTTCCTCGAGCCGGCCGGTGATGACCACCTGCTCGACCTGGGTCACGCCCCCGCCCTGGGCGTTCGCCTGGCCTTGGGCCAGGGCCGGCGCACTCGCGCCAAGCATGGCGGCGGCGGCCGCGCCCGCAAACAACATCGACTTCATCTGGCATCCCCTCGAGGCCGCGCCCAACAGCGGCCGTCAGGGCTGAATACGGCCGCGCTTGCGGCAACCCTCAACTGCGACGCAATCTCAAGGGGCCGAAGTCCAGGGCGAGGCGCTTCAGGCCGAGCCAGGCGCCGGCCGCGACGCCCACCGTCACGCCCGCCAGCAGCAGGATCACCACGATGTCCCAGACCGGACGGGCGCGCAGGCCGGGGAAGTCCAGGTCGTGCAGTCCGACGCGGATCCAGCGGGAGGCCTTGGCTTCGCCATCGACCGCCAGCCGCACCTGACCGGACACCGGGTCCAGATAGGCCGCGCGTCCACCCGGCCCCGCGAAACGCGCCACCCACACCGGCAGGGGCGCCGGACCGTCGTAGTTCGGATAGTAGTAGTCGTCCGACTGGGTCATGAGGCGCAGACCGGCCCCACGCTGCCCGCTCGCGGCCAGGACGCGCTCCAGCTCCGCCCGTCCCAGGGGCGCGGGCCGGCCCAGCCCGTCGAGCCGGACGGCGCGGCCGTCCCTGAACCGCTCGATCACGAACAGCCGTCCGCCAAGAGGCGCGGCCTGAAGACTCACGGCTCCCGGCGCGCGCGGCGCGGAGGCCAGGAAAGCCCGGACGTCCGCGGGCTGGACGGTCCCCGCCAATGCCGTCTGGACGGTCTCGCTGGCCGCGCTCTCCAGCAGGCCCCAGGGGTTCATGGTCAGCAGCCCGCTGGTCACCCAGGTCAGGGTGAAAAGGCCGAAGGTCAGGCCGAACATGTGGTGGAGCCAGCGCCAGCCGCGGTAGGGCGACCAGCGGCCGTCCCGGGTGCGCCGGAAGCGGGCGATCCCGACATAGGCGCCGGTGACGGTCAGGAAGACGCCGGTCAGGGACGTCCAGATCACCACCTGCGCCCACAGCTGGCCGTGCCGGCGCAGGACGTGCGGATAGAGCCAGTGCGGCACAGCGCCGAGCCAGGCCCACAGGCGGCTGCCGCGGTCCGTGGCCTGGACCACCTGGCCCGTCCGTTCGGCGACATAGACCACGCTTCGGGCGGGATCGGAGAAGGACACCCGGTAGACCGGTCCCCGCGAAGAGGCGCCTTCCACCGTCCACTGATCCTGGTCGATCACCTCCGTCCGGCTGCGATCGCCGTTGACGCCCCGGCGGACGGCGAAGGCGGCCGCGATGGACGTCGCCTCGGCGGAGCCGACGCGATCGACCCGC
Organism: uncultured Caulobacteraceae bacterium; assembly: GCA_964614675.1. GTDB lineage: Bacteria > Pseudomonadota > Alphaproteobacteria > Caulobacterales > Caulobacteraceae > JANWHQ01. The sequence continues at coordinate 1,549 of CAZTMF010000008.1, forward strand.
GCCCCGGTCCCCAGGTCGAAGGTGGAGCCCGCCAGCCTCAGCACCGGCCGGTCCGACAGCATCTCGATCCGGAAGCCCTCGACCGGACCCGGACCCGGGTCCAGCCTCGAAGCGACGTGCGAGAGATCCAGCGGCTTCAGCCCTGCCAGGCGCTGCTAGGCGCTCACCGCTGGAAAGCCGCGGTACATCATGACGAAGCCCGACAGGCACCAGAGGGTCATCACCAGCCCGATCGCGACGCCGAGATAGCGATGGACGATCAGGATGGTCCGCATCGGGCCTCGCCGGGACGGGCTCCCGACCACTGCGGCCGAGCTTGATTCCCCAGACTAGATTACGGCCGGGCTCCTTGGAGACCTCAGTGCTTCGCGTCGGCCGCCGCTGCGGTCAGGTCGAGGCGCGCTTTCCACGGGTCGGGACCCCCCTTGGGCCCGTCGGGGGTGAAGTCCAAGATCCCGTCGGCGGCGGGGGCATAGTGCGGCCAGTGCGGCAGGCCCGGGCCGTTCGGATCGCCGGTCTTGGCGAAGTTGGCCCAGTAGGCGTTGGCCGCCTGGGCGGTGGCCTCGTCGGCGGGGGTGAGGTCCTTGCCGTATTTGGCCGCCACCGTGTCGAAAACATAGGGGATCTCGGTGGCGTGGGGCGCGCCCGGCCACTCTTTCCTCATCGAGGTCGCGACATAGGAGAAGCGGTACTCGTAGGACGGCAGACCCTGGCGGGCGAACGCGGCCGCGGTGAAGCGCGCCGGCTCCTCCATGGTGCGGTCCATGGCGACCTTGGCGGCGGCCGCGCGCACATCGCCGGTGTTCCCCGGATCGTAGGCGGCCCTCGCCTTGTCCTTGTCGGCGCCAAATGGCGCGAGGAGCTCGTCCATGGTCTTGGCGTTGGCGAAGCCGATGTCGGCGGAATTGGCCCCGATCATCACCGGAACCTTGGCGTTCCGGCCGCCGCGATAGGCTTCGTCCGGGTTCTCGACCACGATCTTGCCGTCCAAGAGCGGTCCGCCGACATAGGTGGCCGCCGCCGGGCCCATGGTGGCCATGTTCAGGCCGCCCACGATCTTCTCGGCCGGCAGGGCCCTCAGGGCCGCGAGGGACTCGGGCCCCTCCCCTTCGATGCCGTTGGCCTTGGCGAGGGCGACGCCGATCGGCTCGGCGTCCTTGATGCGCCGCGCGCCCAGGAGACCGCCCCTGCCGCCGCCGGACTCGATGATCGCCTTGGCGAACAGGCCCCTGGCCATGGGCGAGGTCAGCAGCATGTGCACCGATCCGCCTCCGGCGGACTCGCCGAACACCGTCACGTTCGAGGCGTCGCCCCCGAAGGCCGCGATATTGCGCTGAACCCATTTCAGGGCCGCGATCTGGTCCATGTAGCCGTAGTTGCCGAGCAGGCCGCCGTCGGGATCCTGACTGGTCAGGGCCGGGTGGGCGAAGAAGCCGAAGCGGCCCAGTCGATAGTTGAAGCTGACGAAGACGACGCCGCGCCTGGCGAATTGGCTACCGTCATAGACCGCCGGCGAGGAGCCGCCGTTCACGAAGCCGCCGCCGTAGATCCAGACCATCACCGGCAGCCTTCGGGCGCCGGCGTCGGCCGGGCGCCAGACGTTCATCACCAGGCAGTCCTCGGCCGGCTTCGTCCCCAGGGGCGCGGCGTCGGAGGGGAACGGCTGCTGCATGCAGTCGTGGCCGTATTCGGTCGCCGCACGGATGCCGGTCCAGGCGGCGGCCGGCTGGGGTGCGCGCCAACGCAGGGCGGCGACCGGCGGGGCGGCGAAGGGAACACCCTTGAACGACAGCACGCCGTCCGCCGCCGCGCCGCCGAGGGCGCCGGTGTCGATCTTCACCTGGGTGGGGAAAGCCGCGGCGGACGCCGCCGCCGGCAGGGCGGCCAGGGCGGCCAGGGCGGCGCTCAAAATCAAGGTCTTCATCCGCGTTCCCCAGTCCACCCCTATCCGGCCGGATGTTCACGCCTCTGACATCGCTGTCAAGGCAGCCTCAGCGCGCCCGCGCGTCGATGTACCGGGTGACGTCCCGATAGACCGGCGCCAGCCAGCGCAGCGGCGCGGCGAAGGTTCCGATCATCAACTGGTGGTCCAGCCTCGGATAGACATGGACCTCGACCCGTCCGCCCTTGGCCTTCACCGCGTCCGCGAGGCGGCTGGTCTCGCCCGGGTCGACATAGCGGTCGTGCGCGTCGATCCCGAGCCAGAGCGGCGGGGTTCCCGAACCGACGTGGTTGATCGGCTGGGTGTCCGGCCTCCGGTCCGGCGGTCCGAAGATCTCCTTCATCCTGTCAGAGTGGAGGGGCAGGAAGTCGTAGGGCCCGGCGAGCCCGACCACGGCGCGCACATCGCGGCTCGGCGCCATGCCGACGGCGCCCAGCCATCGTCCGTCGAGGGTCAGCATGGCGGCGTTATAGGCGCCTGCCGAGTGGCCGATCAGCACCAGCCGCCGAGAGTCCCCGCCATAGGCCGCGCCGTGATCGCGCGCCCATCGCACCGCCTGCGCGCTGTCCTGGAGAAAGGCCGGCCAGCGCACCTGGGGATAGAGGCGATAGTCGGGGACCACAGCCACGTAGCCGCGCGACGCCAGCGAAGCGCCGACGAACTGGTAATCCTGCCGCCGGCCGCTGTCCCAGCTGCCGCCATAGAAGAACACCACGACCGGCGCATGGGGACGGCGCGGGCGCGGGGCGTAGACGTCGAGCCTCTGGCGGGCATCGGGACCATAGGCGATGTCACGGACGATCTCGACGCTCCCCCTGGGTTCGAGGGCGTTGAGCACGCGGACGGGCGCGCAGGCGGCCAGCGCCAGCAAGGGCGCCAGGGCCAGCCGTGTCAGGCTTGGCAAACGGACATGCATCGAGGAGATACGCACGGGCGCCCCGATTGGATCGCCGCGATGATCCATGCGCCGACCGCAATCGTATGGACTTCTGGCGGGCGCTCGGTTTGGAGTTGAGTCCGATGCGACCAAGTGTGTTCCTGGCGGCGTTGCTCGCCCTTCCAAGCATGGCCCTGGCCGGCGCTCCGGAGCCCAAGAAGCCGCTCGACCTCGGGCGCTTCATGGGCCGCTGGTACGAGTTGCTGCGCATCCCCAACATGGCCGAGCACGACTGCTATGCAGCCCGCCAGGACTGGTCGCGGGTGGCCTCCGACCAGGTCATGATCCTGCAGACCTGCCATGGCGGTTCGCCCGACGGGCCCGAGCGCCAGATGCGCACGCCCGCCAAGGTCCTCGATCCGATCACGCAGGCGAAGTTCGAGGCCACCTTCTTCGGTGGCCTGATCCACCGGCGCTACTGGGTGCTCGACCACGCCGAGGACTATGGCTGGATGATCGCCAGCACGGACGACGGCAAGTACGTCTCGGTGCTCAGCCGCGAAGCCCAGATCCCCGGCGCCGAGCTCGCCGCCCTGAAGGCCCGCACCGCCGAGCTCGGGCTTGCGGCCAACAGGCTCGTGTTCGTAGGCGGCGGGGCCTATTTCACGAACCGGGCTTGGCGATCGTCGGCGCGCTGATCAGGGGTATTTCGAGATGCAAGTGAACCCGCTGCACCCGCTCTTCGCCGCGGAGCTGGTCGGGGCCGCCCTGACCCAGCCGCCAACGCAAGAGCTCGTGGAGGTCGTCGAGGCCGCCATGTCGCGGTACGGCGTGGTGGTGGTGCGGGGCGCCGAGATCACCGACGAGCAGCAGATCCGCTTCAGCCGCGCCTTCGGACCTTTGGAGATCCCCAGCCGGCCCAAGGCCGCGCAAGGCGCGACGCGACGCATGGCGCGGGAGCTGTTCGCGGCCGGCAACCTCGACCCGAACGGGAACATCGTCCCCTACGACAGGGAAGGACAGAACCTGTCCAAGGGCGCCGAGCGGTTCCACACCGACAGCTCCTTCCACGCCATGCCGACCAAGTGGTCGCTGCTCCTGGGCGTGGAGACCCCGCCGCCAAGCGCCGGCGGCGACACCCTGTTCCTGGACGCGCGCGCCGCCTACGACGACCTGCCGGAGGCGATGAAGGCCCGCATCGAAGGCCTCGTCGGCATCCACGATTTCTGGAAAGGCCGCCAGCTCGCCGGCCTCAAGGGCGAAATCACCCCCGAGCAGCGCCGGATGATGCCCTTCCCGGCGATCGGTCATCCCCTGGTTCGGACCATGCCCTACGGCCGCAAGGCGATCTTCGTCGGCGGCCACTGCGTGGGGATCGAGGGCATGGACGAGGCCGAGGGCCGCGACCTGGTCGAGGCGCTCTACGCCCACGCCACCCAGGACAAGTACATCTATCGCCATCACTGGCGGCGCTGGGACATGACCATCTGGGACAACCGCTGCACCATGCATGCGGCGACGCCCCTGTTCAGCGACGACTATCGCCGCGACATGCGGCGCACGACGATCAACGAACACGGCCCCGAGACCTCGGCGGTCGAATGGATGGCCGCCGCCGCCTGACCCAGACAGCGCCCATGGCCCACTCCCTGGTCCCCGAGCTGTTCGCCTTCGAAAACCAGAGCCGGAGGCTGGCTCACCGCTGGGGATAGGCCGTGAAGATGTAGTCCTGCGCCGCGACCGTCGTGTGGCAGGCGTAGCCGCATTCGGCGCCGGTCCCGTTGGGCTTCAGGGTCTTGGTCGCCGGATCGTAGAGGAAATCGGCGTAGGCCCACCCGTGGGTCTTGGGGAACCGCCTGGAGTCCTTCTCGATGAAGGCGATCGACTTCAGCTGGCCCGGGACCCTCACGAAATAGGGCGAGACGGGGTTCTTCACCGCTTCCCACTCGAACTTCACCACCTTGGAGCCCTCCGGGAAGGTCTTGCCCTTGGCGGGAAGGCCGCTGCGATAGGCCTTCATCATCACCTCGTTGGCGGCGATGACCTTGATGCTGTTCTCGGTCTGGCTGGGCGCGACCACTTGCCAGGTCCGGTATCCGCTGAAATCCGCGAATCCGAGGCCGCCGGGGACCTTGAGGGTCGACCAGTCCTGGGCCGCTATGGCGAGGCCGCCTGACACAATAACGAAAACTGCGGACGCTACAGACGCTGGATACAGGAGCTTTCGCATGTCGCTCTCCCGCGCTGCTGGTTGGCGAGGCTGGGCCGAGTTGGCGCTGGACGCCCTCGCAGGGCGAGATCTAGCACTTGAGCTGGAAGCTGTCCGATAGATTCTAGAGGAATTAGGCAATGCCCTGGTCAGGGCCCGGTCCAACCCTCATCGGACCGGCGCGCTGACCTTGGACAAGGGCGTGTGGCCGCCTGCCGCCTCAGTTACCCAATTGGGCCTGGATCTCCGGCGTGAGCTTGAGGCCGCAGTTGGCGGTCTTACAGGCGGTGATGGTGTGCACGTAGCGGATCTTGCCGTGCTCGATCCGGAAGGTGTGCGAGTCCGGCACCTCGTTGTTGCCGAAGTGGTTGACCACGGTCACAGCGCCGATCTCCGGGTCGATGATGTACTGGCGATCGACGATCTTCACGCCGCTCGGCACCCCGACGTTGCAGCTGTCGGTAGGCAGGGACACGCCCGGACCGCCCTTGCCGGTGTAGAGCCCGCCTTCCAGGCGCTCGCAGGGGCTGCCCCAGGGCACCACCGTCTTCTTGTCGTTGAAGTAGTCGAGATAGGCGTCGGCCGCGGCCTTCAGGGCCTGGCGGGTGTCGCGCTCGGCCTCGGGGATCGGGCCCCAGTTCTCGGCCTTGTCGTACTTCAGGGTTCCGGCCGGGCTGAACAGCCAGCCATTCACCTTGTCGGTCACCAGGATGTCGATGCTTCCGAGCTGGCCCCCGCGCTCAGAGATCACGGCCCCGAGCACATAGGGATGCGCCGGATCGGTGATGATCACCTCGGTGAACGAGGTGCAGGTCTGGGTGTCGGAAATCGTGCGGGTGAAATCGATCTTCTGGGGCTTGGAGATGACCCCGATCGCCATGCTCGATTCCTCGAGGTTCTGGTTGTAGTCGAGCCAGAGCCCCATCGGGATGACGCTGGTGTCGCCGGTCGTCTGGGCCTTGATGTAGTCGTCCGTGATTGTCTTCAGGGCGGCGGGATCACAGGGCCCGCCGAACTGTGCGAAGGCGGGCGCCGCGCCTAGCATGCCGCAGGCCAGGGCCGTCGCCGCCAGCGCGAGCTTCAGGCCAGTCTTCCGATCACGAGCCATAGAGAATCCCCCGTACCGAGTGTTCTTGCCTCATCTATCGCCGAGGTCCCGCGCTCTGTCATCAGGGTTCCTGAGCAGCGGCGCGAGCCGGCCATGGGGGATGTATCCAGGCGGCGCGTATTGCAGGTGTGTGTCTGTGCGCGGGGGAAGGATGACCAGGAGGATGGAGAGGCGTCTCGCGCCCTGGCTGGCGGCGGCGATCGCGATCCTGCTGACCGCGGTCCCCGGCCTCGCCCTGGCGCACGGCATCGGCGGCAAGGACGCGGCTTTCGTGGCGTCCAGCCACGGCGCCCAGATCATCCCGTTCCTGTACCTGGGCGCCAAGCACATGGTCACGGGCTACGACCATCTGCTCTTCATCCTGGGGGTGATCTTCTTCCTCTACCGGCTGTCGCACGTGGCGCTCTACGTCACGATGTTCAGCCTCGGCCACAGCATCACCCTGCTGACCGGCGTCCTGACCGGCGTGCAGGTGAACCCCTATCTGATCGACGCCATCATCGGCCTGTCGGTGGCCTACAAGGCCTTCGACAACCTCGGCGGTTTCCAGACCCTGCTGGGCGTGCAGCCCGACACCAAGCTCGCGGTCCTGGTCTTCGGCCTGTTCCACGGCTTCGGCTTGGCCACCAAGCTGCAGACCTTGCATCCGTCCAAGAACGGGCTGGTGGCGAACATGATCTCCTTCAATGTCGGGGTGGAGCTCGGCCAGCTCATCGCACTGACCGTCATGCTCGGCGTCATCCTCTGGTGGCGCAAGAGTTCGAGCTTCGCCCGCCACGCCGTCCTGGCCAACGCCCTGATCCTCACCGCCGGCTTCGTGCTGATGGACTATCAGCTCGCCGGCTTCTTCACCCACCGAGCCGCATGACATGACCGAACCCGTCGAAGGCCTTGCGCCGCAACCGCCATCGCGGCGGAAGCTCCTGCTGATCACCGGCGGAGGCTTCCTCGCCGCCGCCGCCATCGCCGTGCTGTTCGTGCTGCCGGCGGAGATGCACGTCGACCCCACCGGCTTCGGCAGGCTCACCGGTCTGACCCGGCTCGTCGGGCCCAAGACCGAGACGGTCCAGACGGCCCACTCCCCGCGGGGCGGCGCTGCTCCGGTCGCCACGCCGGCGCGCTACTATCCGACGCCGTTCCGCAGCGACGTGATCGAGATCCCGCTCGGGAGTTCCGAGACCGACAACCTGCATTCGGAGCTGGAGTACAAGGTGCGGATGAAGGCCGGCGACAGCCTGGTCTATTCCTGGACCGTCACCGGCGTCACCAATCCCGAGGAGTTCTATTCTGACTTCCACAGCGAGACCCCGGCGCGCGGCCAGACGCCGGCCAAGGTGATGGAATACCGGCAGTCCACGGGCCTCACGTCGAACGGGGCCCTCACCGCGCCCATTGAGGGCGTCCACGGCTGGTACCTGCAGAACCAGGCGGTCGGTGCGGTCGTGGTGCACCTGAAGCTGAGCGGCTTCTACGAGCTGGTGCCGCCCGGCGAGTACGGCAACCTCGGCGGGATCCAGCCGAAGGCGGCCAAGGGCTAGCCCCTACCCCCGACTGCCCCCTGCCCCCTGCCCTGGCGGCGTGCGCGTTGCTAAGCTGGCGCCATGACCTCCGTGACCATCACCGACGTCGCGCACCGGGCGGGCGTCTCGATGAAGACGGTCTCGCGCGTCCTGAACGCCGAGCCGCACGTGCGCGAGCAGGTGCGCGAAAAGGTGCTGCGGGCCGCGCGTGAGCTTCGCTACCGCCCCAAGGTCTCGGCCCGGAGCCTGGCCGGAGCGCGCTCCTACCAGCTGGGCTTCATGCTTTATCAGGTCAGTCCCTACGCCATGCACGCGGCCCTGGGGGCGTTGAAGGCCTGCCGGGCGGCCGGCTACCACCTGATCGTCGAGTCCATCGACCTGCAGGCGGAGGAGCTAGACTCCGACATGGAGGCCCTGGTGAACGGCCTCTCCGTGGACGGCCTGATCCTGCTGGCGCCGGTGTGCGACAACCCCATCGTGCTGGACGCGCTGGAGAGCGCGGCGGTCCCGGTGGTGCGGATCGCGCCCGCCACCCAGCGGCCGTACGGCGGCCGGATCGAGGTCGAGGACGAGGCGGCGGCGCTGGCCATCACCGAGCACCTGCTCGACCTCGGCCACCGGCGCATCGGCCTGGTGCAGGGCCCGCGCGGCCATGGCGCCTCCTCGCGCCGGCTGGCGGGCTTCCGCAAGGCCCTTGCGGCCCGCGGCCTGGAGGCGGATCCGGAGCTGATCCGGCAGGGGCTGTTCACCTTCGAGTCCGGCCGCGAGGCCGCCGGCGCCCTGCTGGCGCTGAGGTCGCCGCCGACGGCGGTGTTCGCGACCAACGACCTGATGGCCTTGGGCGTCATGGCCAAGGCCCTGGAGCTCGGCCTCGGCATTCCCCGCGACCTGTCCGTCGCCGGCTTTGACGACATCGCCTCGGCCAGCATGGTCTGGCCGGGCCTGACCACCATGCGCCAGCCCATAGCCGAGATGGCCGTCGCGGCGGCCGAAGCCATCATCGCAGCCACCGGCAAGGACCCGCCCCCTCAGGCGGCCCGGCCCCCTTTCGCCTGCGAACTGGTGGTCAGAGGATCGACGGCCCCTCCGCGGGCGTGAGTTCCAGCGGCGGCGCGGCGCGGCGGGCCGACCAGCCGAAGACGCCGATGGCCGCGTAGCAGGCCACTGGCACCGCCAGGGCCACGGCCAGGGTCGTTGCGTCGGCCACCAGGCCTCCGATCACCGGCACGATCGCCCCGCCGACGATGGCCATGCAGAGCAGGCCCGAGCCTTCGGGGGTGCGCGCGCCAAGTCCTTCCAGCGCCAGGCTGAAGATGGTCGGGAACATGATCGAGTTCATCAGCCCGACCGCGAGCAACGCCCAGCCCGCCAGGGGACCGTGGGCGCCGGCCGCGATCAGCGCCAGGGCGCCCGCGCCGGCGGCGGCGCAGGCCAGCACCTTGCCTGGCGCGGCCATCCTCAGGACGGCGGCGCCCACGAAGCGGCCGACCATGGCTCCGCCCCAGTAGAGCGACAGCCGCTCCCCGGCGGTCTGCTGATCGAGCCCCAGGGTGGATGGCTGCATCAGGAAGTTCACGATCAAGCTGCCGATGGTCACCTCGGCGCCCACGTAGAGGAAGATGGCCATCACGCCGAACCCCAGGCGGGGCCGCTTGAGAAGCGACAAGCTGCCGAGCAGACCGGTCGCCCTGCCGGCCGCGCCGAGACGGGCGCGCACCCCCCAGAACACCGCCGCCAGCACCGCCAGCACCACGGCGACGCCGAGATAGGCGTGGCCGATCACCGCCGCCTCCCGCGCCCTGGCGGCGGCGTTGACGGGCGGGCCGGCGTTCTTGGCCGTCGCGCCCAGGATCAGACGGGCGCCGATGTAGGGCATGATGGTGGTGCCGAGCGAATTGAAGGCCTGGGCGAAGGTCAGCCGGCTCGCGGCCGTGCGCGCCGGGCCCAGCCGATCGATCAGCGGGTTGGCGGCCACCTGCAGGATGGTGATGCCCGCGGCCAGCACGAACAGGGCGCCCAGGAACAGACCATAGGTCGCGGTCTCGGCCGCCGGGAAGAACATGGCGCAGCCGATCGCCATGGTGACCAGTCCCGCCGCCATGCCGCGGCCGTAGCCCAGCCGCGACACCAGCATCCCGGCCGGCGCCGACACCACGAAATAGGCGGTGAAGAAGGCGAACTGGATCAGCATCGCCTCGGCGTAGTTGAGCTGGAACAGCCCCTTCAGCTTGGGCACCAGCACATCGTTCAGGCTGGTCGCTCCGCCCCACAGGAAGAACAGGCTGACGACCAGGGCTACCAGCCAGGACGTCGAAGCCCGGGTCATGCGGCCTGAGCCTTGTCCAGAGACATCCACGCTTCCCCCCGGGCGAAGCACATCACGACGCCCCAGACCGTAGAATCTCGGACAACGCTGTCAACGAAACGCGGCGCGACGTGCCCCCAGGCGCAATCGGCGGCCTTCGGGAAAACACCCGATTGCGAAGGCGAGGCCTGGTCTGGAGCTTTAGCTCGCGAGCAGTCGAGACCCCCGTCGCCGTCGGTCGGTCGAGTTGAAGAGCGTCAGGTGCGGCCCGGAGATGAGGAAGATGTCGTCGGCGCTGAACGAAGAACCGCCCCCCGATAGCTCTACACCGGCGATCCTCCGTTTGAGGTCGGAGCCGCCCGACACGCCGCCGACGCGGGGCCGCCCACTGGATGAGGTGCTCAGAGCGGGCAAGATGCTGCGCGACAGGCTTCCACGCTCCGAGCACAGCGGATGGCGGCCGGCCGGGAAGCGACGCGATCCGATCCAAGTGCTTCGCGCCTCCGATGCAGGCCGTGTGCCTCGACTCTCGCCCATCCGCTATGGGCGGATGCTGGCCTCTCCCTTCGCCTTCTATCGCGGAGCCGCAGCCATCATGGCCGCCGACCTCGCCGTCACGCCGACGACCGGCCTGCGCGTGCAGGCATGCGGCGACTGCCACCTCTTGAACTTCGGCGGCTTCGCCACGCCGGAGCGCAATGTGCTCTTCGACATCAACGATTTCGACGAGACCCTGCCGGCCCCGTGGGAATGGGACGTCAAAAGGCTGGTCGCCTCCTTCGTCCTCGCCGCAGGGGCTGCGGGCCTCTCCGAGCAGGATGGCCGCGACGCCGCAGTCGCCTGCACCCGCAGCTATCGCGAGCGGCTCGGCGAGTTCGCCCGCATGCATCCGCTCGATGTCTGGTACTCCAGCGTACAGGTGACGGACGTGCTCGCGGTCCTATCCGCCGGCGACCGGAGGCGGGTCCAGGCGCGCCTGGCGAAGGCGACGCGCGAGCACGGATCCGCCCTGGAGTTCCCCAAGCTCACCGCCATGGTGGGCGGGCGCCTTGGGATCCGCGACGCTCCGCCCCTGATCTTCCACCCCGAAGGATCGCGCGAACCGGACTTCCAGCCGATGGTCGAGCGCCTCCTGGCGCAGTACCGCCACACCCTGCCGGACGACCGCCGCGTGCTGCTGGACCAGTACGAGTTCGTCGACGCAGCCATGAAGGTGGTGGGCGTGGGCAGTGTCGGCCGCCGCTGCTGGATCGCCCTGCTGATGTCCGCCTCGAACCAGCCGCTGTTCCTGCAATTCAAGGAGGCGGTCGAGTCCGTCCTCGAGCCGGTCGCCGGCAAGAGCGCCTATGCGCATCACGGGCAGCGTGTCGTCATGGGCCAGCGCCTGATGCAACCCGCGTCGGACCTCTTCCTCGGCTGGGTGACGAGTGAAAACGGCGTCGAGTACTTCGTGCGGCAGCTCCGCGACGCGAAGATCAGGCCGATGGTGGAGACTTTCGACGCCCAGTTGCTCCTGATCTATGCCGGACTTTGCGGCCGGGTCCTCGCGCGCACCCACTCCAAGGCCGGCGCCGAAGCGCCGATCGCCGGCTATCTTGGGAACGGGGACCAGTTCGACGAGGCCATGGGCGACTTTGCGCTCGCCTACGCAGCGCAGGCGGAACGCGACTACGCGGCCTTGAAGGCGGCTGTGCGGAAAGGCGAGATCGAGGCTCACCTCGACTGAGCACGCACAAGCGAGCGGCCGATCACGGCCGGGACATCGCCGCCTACGATCTCGCCGGGGGGCCGGAGAGGTCCCGCAGCTCTGCGCGGCGCCCGCACCGGATCGGGGACGCGCTATGCTCCGCCTGAGACGAATGACTCGAGGCCCTGATGACCCCCGCCCCGATCCGCCTGACCCGCCGCGCCGCGATCGCCGCCGGCGCCGCCTCGGCCTTCGCGACGGTCGCCCGCGCCGACGACCTGCCCTGGCGACTGCCCGAGTTGCGCAGCGCCAAGGTGAATGGCCATGCCATGGCCTATTTCGAGATGGGCTCGGGACCGCCCCTGGTGCTGGTCCACGGCATGAGCGGCTCGCCGGCTTTTGAGTGGGGCCGGGTGATGACGCCGCTGTCGCGGAAGTTCCGGGTGATCGCGCCCTATCAGATCGGCTTCGGCCCCTCCGACCAGCCCGATCTCGCCTATGAAGCGGCGACTTTCGTCGACTATCTCGGCGGCTTCCTGAGCGCCCGCGACGCGTCAGGCGCGACCCTCGTGGGGGAATCCTTCGGCGGCTGGGTGGTCGCCCGATATGTCCTCCGCCAGGGAGGAAAGTCCGCTTGGGGCCAGACTCTGCCCTCGATCTCGCACCTGGCGATCGTCGACGGCGCGGTGCAGGTCCATCCCCTCCCGCCCAAGCCGCCCGAGGCCAGCATCAACAGCCCCGAGGTCGGCAAGCTGGCCGGAGCATTCTTCGCCACCCAGCCCAGGGTCGACAACAGCAAGGTCACACAGGGCGCCAGCCAGCACATCTTCGCCCGGCAACTCACAGATGCGGAGCTGAAGTCCATCAAGACCCCGACGGTGGTGATCTGGGGCGCGGGCGATCAGCTGCTGCCGATCAGCGACGGCCGCCACATCGCCTCGCAGATCCCCGGCGCGCGCACGGTCATCATCGAGAATTGCGGCCACATCCCCTCGATCGAGCAGCCGCGGGCCTTTCTCGGCGCCATCGGCGGCCTGGTAGGACTATCGCTGGAGAACCTGAGCTAGGGCGCGCCTGGCGCCTCAGGCCCCGCCCTTGTCGTCCCCGGGCTCGAACGACCGCTCCTCCATCAGCTTGGCGTAGCGGTCGGAGATGCGCTCCTTGGCGAAGCGCATCTGGTTCTTGAGCTCTTCGGACAGGCGCTCGATTTCGCCTTCGGGCTGTTCGGGCGCGGCGGGGGACTCTGGGGACATCGGCTGACCCTGATACTGGCGGTCCGCGGGAAACGTCTGGGTTGCAATTCGTGTTCCCGGCCTCGTCCGCTTTATGTCGGCTTGTCGCCTTTTCGCAAGCGTCGCCGTTTAGGATGTCACCCGATTGCCACGCCAACGCGTGGGGATCGGTCGGTGGGTCGGGAATCCGACATAGCTCAGCTTGTTCCTGGGGTCTTGGCTGTTAGACCCCGGTTCATGCTGGGGAGCGAAGAATGCCTGAGGCGCGCCGCCGAATTGGAGCGCCTCGCCAAGGGGACCAAGGACCCCGAGCTTCGCGCCGAACTCTTGAAGGTGGCCGAGGGCTGGCGCGACCTCGCCCGCCGCGACGATGAGCGCGCTGGCCGCGACAAGGACGCCTGATCCTTCCGGAGCCGTTTCCGCCAAGAAGAAAGCCCCCGGTGGGGGGAACCGGGGGCTTTCGGCTTGCTTGGGAGCCGGCGCGGGGGGAGGGAAATCGCTCGGCTCCAGCCTAACAACGGTCAACCAAATCTGAATGTTCCGGGCCCCGGGAAATTCCCCAAGCGCCTGATCAACCGGAGCCATTTTTCCCATCGTCCGTTTGCGAGCCGAAGCGACAGCGGGCCGAGGCGGGCGGACAATCATGACCTTGCATGAGGGCCTGGCCTTCGGGCTGATCGGCTGCACCCTGCTGCTCTTCATCTGGGGCAAGTTCCGCTACGACCTCGTCTCCCTGGCCTCGCTGCTCACCGGCGTGCTGATCGGCGTGGTCCCGGCGCCCCACGCCTTCGACGGCTTCAAGAGCGACGTGGTGGTGATCATCGCAGCCGCCCTGGTGGTCAGCGCCGCCTTCGCCCGGAGCGGTCTCGTGGAGGTCGCGATGCGGCCGGTGCTGGGCCGTCTGACCACCGAGCGGACCCAGGTCCCCGTGCTCGTGACCGCCACCGCGGTGCTTTCCATGGCCACCAAGAACGTCGGCGCCCTGGCCATACTGATGCCGATCGCCCAACAGCTCTCGCGCAAGACCGGGACGGCGGTCTCGCGCCTGCTGATGCCCATGGCGACCGCCTCCCTCGTCGGCGGGCTGGTCACCCTGGTCGGCACCTCGACCAACATCATCGTCTCGCAGGTGCGCCAGCAGACCATCGGCAAGCCCTTCGGCATGTACGACTTCGCCGCGGTGGGGCTTGGCCTGACGGTGCTGTCGCTGGTCTTCCTGTCCTTCGGCTACCGGCTCCTGCCCCGCAACCGCGTGGGCGTGACCCCTCTGGCGGAGACCCTCGCCGGCGCCACCTATGTCACCGAGGCCAAGGCGCCGGACGAATGGCCCCACGGGCGCAAGCGCATCGCCGAGTTGAAGGCCCAGGCGGGCTGCGACGTCGAGATCACCTGCCTGATCCGCGGCGGCGAGCGGCGGCTGAGCCCCCACCCCAACAGCATCGTCCGCGCCGGCGACCTCCTGATCCTCGAGGGTGACGCCGACGTGCTGCATCGGGTCATCGCCGACTGGAAGATGGAACCCCATCGGGCGGACCGGCCGCTGGAGAAGCACGTGCCCAAGGAGGAGATCCGCTCGATCGAGGTGGTGGTCGGCGCCGACTCCCCGCTGATCGGCAACTCGGCGCGCGGAACCGATCTGCAGAGCGCATACAATGTGAAGCTCCTGGCCCTCTCCCGCAGCGGCCGGCGCGTCACCCAGCGGCTGAGGACCGCGAGCATCCGCGCCGGCGACATCCTGGTCCTCAGAGGGCCGGAGTCCGACCTGCCCAAGGCGCTGAGCGAGTTGGGCGCCCTGCCCCTGGCCGAACGCGCCGTGCGGTTGGGCGCCCGCCGCCCCCTGGTGCTACCGGCGGTGATCCTCGCCGTCGCCATGGTGCTGGTGGCCCTGAAGGTCCTGCCCATCGCCATCGCCTTCATGGGCGCTGCGGTGCTGATGGTGCTGTTCCGCACCATCTCCATGCGCGACGCCTACGCCTCGCTCGATGCGCCCGTGCTGGTGTTGATCGGGGCCCTGACCCCGGTCAGCGAGGCCCTGCAGCGGACCGGCGGGGCGGATCTCCTGGCCGGAGGATTCTCGGCAGTGTTCGGCCACCTGCCGGCCCTGGTGGTGGTCGGCGCCCTGATGCTGGCGGCGATGATCTCCGCGCCCTTCCTGCACAACGCTCCGACAGTGCTGATCCTGGGTCCCGTGGCCGTCGGCGTGGCGAGGCGCCTCGGTCTGTCGGCCGATCCTCTATTGATGGCCGTCGCCGTGGGTGCGGGTTGCGACTTCCTGACGCCCGTCGGGCACCAGTGCAACACAATGGTGTTGGGCCCTGGAGGCTATAGGTTCAGCGACTACGCTCGCCTGGGCGCGCCCTTGTCGGCGATGGTCATCCTGGTCGGCACGCTCCTGATCACCATCGTCTGGCCGCTTTACGGGCATTGATCAGCCAGGCCAAGACGGCGGGAACGCAGTTTGGTTTCAAGCGTTGCCGTACGCACGATTTGTGCGAGATTTGCGGCTCCGCCGGCTCGCAGGGGTTGTGTCTGACGAGGGCTGACCGGGCTCTTGGGATCTGGCCTCCTGTAGTCGGGAGGCGCGCTGGGGAAACGATTAGCACCGGCCGCTCCGCGACCGTCCTGATCCTATTGGCGCTGCTCGTTTTCGGGAGCGCCAGGGCCGACGAGCCGCTCGAGCTCGCGGTCAAGGCGACCTATCTCTACAAGCTGGCCCCCTTCGTCACCTGGCCCGCCTCGGCCTGGTCCGACCAGAACGCGCCGCTGGTCATCTGCATCCAGGGCAAGGACCCCTTCGGCCCGCTGGTCGACCGCGCGATCGCCGGCCAGCGCGTCGCCGGCCGGCCCGTGGCGATCCGCCGATTGGCCCGGATCGACGCCGGCTCGGGATGTCAGATCGCCTACATCGGCGGCTCCGACGCCCAGCCCCAGCCCTCGGCCCTGCGCGAGATCGGCAAGGCGCCGGTGCTGACGGTCACGGATGATCCGCGCGGGGCGGCGGCCGGCGACATCGAGCTGGTGCTGCAGGACGGCCGGGTGCGCTTCGTCATCGACAACGGCCAGGCCCAGCAACAGGGCCTGGCGATCAGCTCCAAGCTGCTCGCCCTGGCGGTGAGGGTGAAGCGATGAGACGCCGCGATCCGGACGCGGAACAATTCCGCCGCTCGCGCATTGAGCTTAGCCGTATGGGGGGACTTCAGACAGGCTTTGGCCTCTGGCCGGGGGTCCGCGTCGCGACCCTGGCGCTCGCCGCCGCCGTGGCGTTCGGCGCGGCCCAGGCGCGCGCCCAATCGGTCGAGGAGCTGCAGCAGCTCTCGATCGGCGAGCTGTCCAATCTCGATGTATCGTCGGTGTCCAAGGCGGCCCAGCCGCTCAGCGAGGCGCCGGCGTCGATCTTTGTGATCACCCATGACGTCATCGCCCGATACGGCGCCACGACCGTGCCGGAGATGCTGCGCCTGGCGCCCAATCTGTTCGTGGCCCAGACCAGCGCCAGCGACTATGTGGTCACCGCCCGGGGCTTCTCGGGCAATTCCCAGGCTCAGAGCTTCTCCGACAAGCTCCTGGTGCTGATCGACGGGCGCACCGTCTACACGCCCCTGTTCTCGGGCGTGTACTGGGACATGCAGGGCGTGCTGCCCGAGGACATCGACCGCATCGAAGTGATCTCGGGACCGGGCGCGACCCTCTGGGGCGCGAACGCCGTCAACGGCGTGATCAACATCATCACCCGGAAGTCCTACGAGACCCAGGGCGGCTTCGCCGAGGTCGGTGGCGGCAATCTCCAGCGCTATGCGGCCGCGCGCTACGGCGGGCGGATCAGCCCGAGTCTGACCTGGCGCGCCTATGTCCAGGAAGTCTACGGGACCGACACCCTCACCTCGACCGGCGCCCCCGCTTCGGATCACTGGTCGCGGCCGCAGGGCGGCTTCCGCCTGGACTGGACTCCCCGCGCCAGCGACACCGTCACGCTGCAGGGCGACGCCTATTACGGAACCGAGGTCGCCACGACCAGCATCGGCGGCGGCAATCTCACCGCGCGCTGGAACCACAACTGGGCCGGCGGCTCCAATCTGCAGGTCCAGGCCTTCTTTGACCGGGTGGTGCGCGGCACCGACAACGCCGGCGGCTCGGGATTCTGGCAGAACATCTACGACCTGGACGCCCAGAACAGCTTCCGCCTGGGCGAGCGGAACCTGATCGTCTGGGGCGGCGGCGTCCGCTTCACCCAGTACAAGATCGCTGGCGCCGGCTCGCTGCAGTTCTCACCGCCGGCGCGCACGCTCGATCTGGAGAACGGCTTCGTCCAGGACACCATTACCCTCGCCAAGCCCCTGAAGCTTACCCTGGGGCTGAAGCTCGAGGACGACCCCTATGCAGGTCTCTCGGTGCTGCCGAGCGCTCGGCTCGCGTGGACGCCGAGCCAGAGCCTGATGTTCTGGGCGGCGGTCTCGCGGGCGATCCGCTCGCCCACGCCCTTCGACGCGGACGTGCGGGAGTTCGCCGGCCCGACGCTCTTCCTAAAGGGCAACCCGGCGTTCGAGACTGAAAAGCTGACCGCCTACGAGGTCGGCGTGAGGGCCCAGCCGTTCTCGCGCTTCTCGTTCTCGGCTTCCGGTTTCTTCAACGTCTACAATGACCTGAGGAACATCGAATTCACCCCGGGCAGCTTCGTCCCGCTCTTCTGGGGCAACGGGATGGAAGGCTACACCTACGGCTTCGAGGGCTGGGGCCAGTTCCAGGCGACCAATTGGTGGCGGCTGATGGCGGGCCTGAACCTGCTGTCCGAGCACCTGAAGTTCGAGCCTGGCGCCAGCACGCTCCTGGGCATCCCGCAGAACGTCAACGACCCCTCGCGCCAGGCCACGCTGCGCTCGTCGATGAACCTCGGGCCGAAGGTCACGCTCGACGCCGACCTCCGCTACGTGGGCGTCCTGCCCGACCCGCACGTGCCCTCCTATGTCGAGCTGAACGGCCGGATCGGCTGGGCGGTGACGCCGAAGCTCGAGCTGGCGGTGTCGGGCTTCAACCTGCTGCACGACCACCACCAGGAATTCCCCGGCCCTGCCGGACAGGTCCCCCGCAGCGTCTTCGCCGAGGTCCGGGCTCGGTTCTAGGGAGCAAGACCGTCCCACACGCCGCTCGAAGCGCCACCCTGTTTCGGCGTCACGCGGAACGGGCGGCCGATCAGGCGGCCGCTTCCAGGACCTCGCGCACCTTCCGCGACAGCTGATCGACGGTGAAGGGCTTGGGCAGGAAGGCGACGCCGGGATCCAGCACGCCGTTATGGACCACCGCGTTGCGGGTATAGCCGGTGGTGAACAGCACCTTCAGGCCCGGCCGTTTCTCGCGCGCCATCTCGGCCAGGCGCCGGCCGTTCACATCCGGCATCACCACGTCGGTGAACAGGAGGCTGATCTTGGGCTGCACGGTCAGCACCTCCAGCGCCTGGGCGGCGTCGGAAGCCTGCACCACGGTGTAGCCGAGCTCGCGCAGGGCATCGACCGACATGTGCCGCACGCGGTCGTCGTCCTCGACCACCAGCACGATCTCCCCGTCGCGCGCCCGCGGGAGGACGGGGCCCGGCGCGGCGACCTCGGCCGCAGGCTCGCCCTTGCGGAGCCTGGGCAGATAGACCTTCACCGTCGTCCCGTGGCCCGGCTCGGAATAGATCTTCACGTGGCCGCCGGACTGTTTGACGAAGCCATAGACCTGGCTCAGCCCCAGCCCCGTGCCCTTGCCGACGCCCTTGGTGGTGTAGAACGGATCGAAGGCCCGCTGGACCACCTCGGGCGGCATGCCCGTGCCGGTGTCGGTCACCCCCACCATCACATATTGGCCGGGCGTCACCTCGGGCTCGGATGCGGCATAGGCGTCGTCGAGGTATGCGTTTCCGGTCTCGATGGTCAGCTGCCCGCCGTCCGGCATGGCGTCGCGGGCGTTGATGCACAGGTTCAGGATCGCGCTCTCGAGCTGGTTGGGGTCGGCGTTGACCCGCCAGAGGCCGCCCGCCAGCACCGTCTCGACCCGGACGTCCTCGAGGACGGTCCGGCGCAGGAGCTCGGACATCCCGGCCACCAGCTTGTTGGGGTCGAGCGACTGGGGCTGCAGCGCCTGCTGGCGCGAGAAGGCCAGGAGCCGCGAGGTCAGCTGGGCGGCCGTCGACGCGCTCTCCATCGCATTCTCGATGCAGCTGCCGACCCGCGCGTCCTCGGACCCGGTCAGTCGCCGCTTGGCCAGGTCCAGCGAACCGATGATGATCGCCAGCATGTTGTTGAAGTCGTGGGCGACGCCGCCGGTCAGCTGGCCCACCGCCTCCATCTTCTGCATCTGGCGCATCTGGCTCTCGATCCGCTCGCGGTCGATGGCGTCCTGAAGCAGCTGCTCGTTCGCCAGGGCGAGGTCATCGCGGGCCTGGGAGAGATCGCGTATCCGCCGTCGGCCGTCTGCGAAGGCGAAGAGGCCGAGCAGCGCGACGGCGACAGCCCCCAGTCCGAGGCCGATCTGGACCGCCGAGTCCTGGTCCTTCGCCCGGCGTTCGCGAACGGCCAGAAGGGTCCGCTCCGCCGACCTCATCCTCGCGACGAGGGCGCGGGCCTGGTCCATCAGCGCCTTGCCGCGGAGCATTCGCGCGACGTCTTCGGCGGGCAGCGCGCGGCCGGGCGCGCTGTCGCGAAGGTTCTGCTCCAGCATCAGCGCACGCGATCCGGCGATGGCCGCAAGCTGCGTGACCAGGGCCTGCTGGGCGGGATTGTCCGCGGTCGCCCGCCTGAGGTCGGCGATGGCCACGGGGATCCTGGGAAGCGCCGCGCGATAGGGCTGCAGGAACTCCGGCCGCCGGGTCAGGAGATAGCCGCGCTGGCCGGTCTCGGCGTCCTGGAGCAGGGACAGCACGGCGGTGATGCGGTTCTCGACCTCGAGCGAATGGTTCACCCAGGCCTCGGACCTCTGCTGCTCGCCGGTCAGCCAGACCGCGGCGATGCAGCCGACGACAAGCACGGCGAAGCCCGCCACCAGCGCCGCCAGCGCGCGATCGGGGGCGCGCGAACTCATGCGAGACCCGCCCACGGTCGTGCGCCGCCGCCCCGTAAAACCATCGTATCCCCGAGTTCCAGCCCGACATTTCAATAGTTTGGGCGCTGCGGCAAGGCGTCCCTTCCGCAGCCTCTCGCCCGTTTCAGGGACTCTCCCTAGCATCCCGCTAAACACCCACAGCCGCGGAGGCTAAGGATGAAGAATATCGCGGTCATCGCCCGGAAGGGCGGGTCCGGAAAAACCACGGTGGCGGTCAACCTCGCCATCGCGGCGTTCAGGCGCGGCTACACCGTCCAGGTCGCCGACACCGATCCCCAGGGCTCCACCTTCGAGGTGCTGAAGGCCCGCAAGATCGAGGGGCCGACGGTGATGCAGACCACCGGCGCGGAGCTCCACGCGGCGCGCAACGAGCCGACGTTGGGCCTCGGCCTTCGGGTGCTCGACACCCCGGCCGGATCCGAGGACGCCGTCGGCCATGCCATCGCCCTGGCCCAGGTGTCGCTCCTGGTGGTGCGGCCGACCTTCCTGGACCTCGCCGCCACCCTGCAGACGGCCCTGATCCTCAGGCGCCTGCGCCGGCCGGGCCTCATCCTCCTGAACCAGGCCCCGGTCCCGCGCGGCGGGGTCGAGCCGCCTGCGGTGAAGCGCGCGCTGGATGCGCTCAGGCTGATGCAGCTGCCGGTGCTCCCGGTGATGCTGAGGGCGCGGGCCGCCTACCAGACCAGCCTCGCCCTCGGGTGTTCGGTCGAGGAGATGGGCGGCGACGGCCGCGCGGCCGAAGAGGTCGCGGCCTTGTGGTCCTACCTCGAGCGCTTCGCCCTGGGCGCCCCCCGGGCGATCGAGGCGGCCTGACCGTCCAGGGCCCCAGCCTTGTGATAGCGCTGTCATAGGCTAACATCCTGCCCTCTCGGGGAGGGTGGCCATGAAACGCGCGCATTGGATGGGCGGCGTCTGCGCTGCGATGGTCGTGGGCCTTGGCGCGGCGGCGCTCGCCCAGCCGGCCGATCCCTGGCGCAACGCCAGGCTGTCGCCCGACTGGCGGGCCGAGCTCCTGCTGCAGCGGATGTCGCTGGACGACCAGGTCGCCCTGCTGCACGGCCACTTCCCGATCATCATGCGTCCGCCGCCCGAGGGCGTGCCGGCCTCGGCCGGCTACTTCCCCGGCCAGCCCAGGTACGGGATCCCGGCCATCCACGAGAGCGACGCCAGCCTCGGCGTCGCCAACGCCGGGCGCGGCGACAAGGACGACGCGGCGCCCCTGCCCTCGGGCCTGGCCCTGGCCGCCACCTTCAGCCCCGAGCTGGCCTTCCAGGGCGGCGCCATGATCGGCAAGGAGGCGCGCCAGAAGGGCTTCAACGTGCTCCTGGCCGGCGGCGCCAACCTGGCCCGCGACCCGCGCAACGGCCGCAACTTCGAATACCTCGGCGAGGACCCCCTGCTGGGCGGGGTGCTCGACGGCGCCTCCATCCGGGGCATCCAGTCCAACCACATCGTCTCGACCGCCAAGCACTACGCCCTGAACGACCAGGAAACGGCGCGCGGGTCCCTGAGCGCCGTCATCGGCGAGGCGGCGATGCGGGAGTCCGACCTCCTGGAGTTCGAGATCGCCATCAAGTCCGGCGGGCCCGGCTCGGTCATGTGCGCCTACAACCGGGTCAATGGGACCTACGCCTGCGAGAACCCGGCGCTGCTGAACGGCGCCCTGAAGCGCGACTGGGGCTACCCCGGCTGGGTGATGTCCGACTGGGGTGCGGTGCACTCGCTGGACGCCGCCATGGCGGGCCTGGACCAGGAGTCCGGCCAGGAGGCCGACCGCCAGGTGTTCTTCGACGCGCCTCTCAGGGCGGCGGTGAAGGACGGCAAGTTCCCCGCCGCCAGGGTCCACGACATGGCCCGCCGCGTGCTGCGGAGCCTGTTCGCGCAGGGCGTGATCGACCATCCGCTGCGGCCGGGCGGGCTCGACACACGCGCGGACTTGGAAGTCTCTGGCCGGGTCGCCGAGCAGGCCATCGTGCTGCTCAAGAACAGCCCGGGGCTGCTGCCTCTGGCGGGCGGGGCCGGGAAGATCGCGGTGATCGGAGGCCACGCGGACGTCGGCGTCATCTCCGGCGGCGGGTCTTCGCAGGTGATCCCGGTCGGCTCGGTCCGCTTCCCTTCGCCCAAGGGCGCGCCGAGCTGGGGCGGAGGGATCATCTATCATCCGTCCGCGCCGCTGAAGGCGATCCGTGCGCGGTCCCGAGGCGAGGTCGCCTTCGCAGACGGGAGCGATCCGGCCGCCGCCGCCGCCCTGGCCAAGGGCGCCGACGTCGCCGTGGTCTTCGCCACCCAGTGGTCGACCGAAGCCATGGACATCCGCCTGAAGCTCGACGACGAGCAGGACGCCCTGATCGCCGCCGTCGCCGCCGCCAATCCCCGCACCATCGTGGTGCTGGAAACCGGCGGGCCGGTGGCCATGCCGTGGCTGGACAAGGTCGGGGGCGTGCTCGAGGCCTGGTACCCCGGCGCCCAGGGCGGCGAGGCGATAGCCAAGGTGCTGTTCGGCGAGGTGGGTCCA
>CAZTMF010000009.1:0-20949 GCA_964614675.1 uncultured Caulobacteraceae bacterium
ATCAACGTCTTCACCAACGGCATCGACACCCGCACCCGCGGCGCCGAGCTGGTGGTGACCGCGGCCAGCCATCTCGGAGACGCCGGCCGCATCGATTGGACCCTGGCGGCCAACTACAACACTACCAAGGTCACCGGCGTCCGCGCCACCCCGCCCCAGCTCGCGGCCTCGGGCCAGAGCCTGTTCGACAAGGTCGCCATCTCCACCCTGGAGACCGCCTCGCCCAAGGTGAAGGTGGTCCTGGACGGCCTCTTCAGCCACGGCCGCTGGAGCGTCGACCTGAAGGAGAGCCTCTATGGCCAGGCCTCGCGCTATCAGGACCCCGGCGACGGCAACCTCTATCTCGACAAGGAGGGCGTGAAGTTCCTGACCGACCTCGAGGTCAGCTATCACCTGGGCCGCGGCCTGACCGTGAGCCTGGGGGCCGACAACCTGTTCAACGTCTATCCCGACCGCGTGAGCGCAGCCGCCCTCGCCGCCAGCGGCGCGGCCGGCAATCCGGCGATCGAGATCTATCCGGCCTTCTCGGCCATCGGGATCAATGGCGGCTACTACTTCGCCAAGGTGCGCTACCAGTTCTGACGCGGGTTCATTCCCGGCCCTAGACGCTCATCGGGAAAAGGTCGTTGGCGAAGGCGCCGTAGGAGTCGGCGTTGTCCAGGGCGTCGGTCGCCGACAGGCTGGAGGGGCAGCTCGTCGGGGTGCAGCAGCCGCTGTGGCAGTAGTCCTTGTCGTCGGTGTGGGCCGAGTAGTGCGAGAACTCGTGCACGATGAGGTAGCCGAAGCACGTGGCGGACGCGGCGCCCACCGTGTTCATGCACAGGTGGATGTTCGGGTTCAAGCCGATGTAGCGCATCCGGGCCCTTACGTACGCACAGTCGTCGCAGTCGTCGTTGCACTCGTAGGTGTAGCTGTTGGCGGTGAAGTCCGCCTTGATCTTGTTGTAGACGGCGAGAATGGCGGAGAGGCTCGGCGTGGCGCTCATGAAGTAGCGCGTCAGCAGCGGCGTGACCGACGGATCGACCGGCGTCGCCGACAGCACGCGGATGGCCTTGTCGACCATCTGCTTGGCGATCCCGTCTCCAGGCCAGACCTTGGTCCGGAGGTCCGAGTCCGAACAGTTCGAATGCGAATACCTCTGAAGCCGCCTCACCGAGGGGTCAGGGCGGGTTGCGGGGTGTGGGGGGTCTGGGCGCCGTCCGCCGACCTCTCCGTTCCGGTCGCCTTGGCTCCCGCGCCGCCCTGCTGGACCACATGGGCCAGCTCGTGGGCCATCAGGCGACGGCCATCGTCGGATCCGGCCCGGTAGCGCCCCGGATCGACCACCACATGCTCGCCCACCGCATAGGCCAAAGCGCCCACGTCGCGGGCCGATGCGCCCGCCTCGGCGTCGGCGTGCAGCCTGACGCGGCCGAAGTCGCGGCCGAAGCGCGGCTCGAAGAATGCCCGTTCGCCGGTGTCGAGCGGCCGGCCCGCCGAACCCAGCACCCGGTCCACCGAAGCCGGCGCCGCAGCGCCCGCCTCGACGGACCCTGACGCGAGCGGCGCGGCCCGGAGGCTGCGGGACGTCTTGTCCCCCTCGTCGCAGGCGGCGCATTTGCGCGACAGGCTCACGGGCGCGGAGGACGCCGCGACGGGCGCCTGCTTCTTCCTGTCCTCCTCGTCGCAGGCCGAGCACTTGCGGCTGACCCTTGGCGGGGCGCCGCCCGGGACGGGCGGGTCCGAAGCGCGCTGAGCCGGCGGCGAGGCGGCGGTCATCACCTGGTCGGCGATGCGGTCGGCTTCCCGTTCGAGCGGATCGTTCTCGGCGCCGATGACCAGTCCCGGGCCGGAGGCTTCGGCCTTGGCCGTCATGGAGGGGCGGGGCGCGCCATGGGCGAGACGGCGGAGCTGCGCCTGGTTGCCGACGCCGGACCGCCGCGTGATCGCCGGAGCCGGCGCCGTACGGGTCTGGTAAGCATGGGCCGCGGCCCGCATCGTTCCGAACATGGCTCGCCTCCTTGCCGGCGCCTGTCAGTTCCAGTCGGTGGTGATGATGGAACTGGACGCGATCTCCGCATCCGCGGAGTCCACGACCTTGAGCTGGAAGTCGTACTTGCCGATGGTGGACGAGGGCACGAACGGAGCGTCGTGGCCGCAGTAGACATTGCCGTTGGCCATGTCCTGCTTGGAGCCGGTCTTGTACTCGTCCTGGCATTGCCCTCCGGGAGCGCTGTACGGGCCCGACCTGTGGCCATAGCGCTCGCCCTTGTCGTCCCGGTCCTCGACCCAGGTGTCGGGCGGGGTGTTCGCGGGGAGAGTCGGCGGCGGCCCGTGGAAAGACGAGGCCAGGGTCTTGTCCCAACGGATGTACTGCCGCACGTGGCAGCAGGACGGCAGCTTGCCCTTGGCCGGATCGTTCACGAACGAGGCCGACATCGAGAAGTCCGCGCTCCGGCGGCCGTTGGCGACCGTTACCGGGACCTTGCCGGTGGGTCTGTAGGCCGGGCCGCTGGCGACAGCGCAGGTGCAGCTCGTGCCGCCGGGGGCTCCCTGGGCAGGCTCGGGGTCGCCTGAGCCCTCCGGCGCGGGCGCGGGCGCAGGAGCCGGCGCCTCGGTGTCCTGGGCCGGCGCATCGGCGCTCCCATCGGCGTTGCGGGTCGCCTGATCGAGCAAGGCGGGGGGCGCCAGCCGGCGCAGCCGCGCCTGGTTGCCGATCGCGGGCCGGACCGTCGCCGCCGGCGTCCGCGTGGACGCTTCCGGCCCAGACGGAGTCGTGGCGCGCCCGACCGCCATCATGCCGAATGACCCGTCAGGCTCACAGGCGGGCTGACCACGCGCCCCGTCCAGAGGTCGAAGGCGTCGGCTTCAGGCGAGGGCGCGATCTGCAGGATGGCGGTCAGGCTCCGTCCCGACGGCGGGGGACGGGGCTCCCAGGTCCCATCGTCCAGATCGAACGGCAGGGGAAGGCTGTCGCCCGGCTCCAGCGGCGTGCAGGAGCGGACGTTCACCGTATAGACCTGCAAGGTCCGGGCGATCGGGGTCTCGTCGATCCTGAACGACAGCATCTCGTCGCCCCACCGCGATCCGGAGGTCCACAGCCGCACGACCTCATGCCCCGCGTTCCCGACCCGGGTGACGCCGCGAGGCGGCCGCGCCCGATCGAGCTCGACGCGCAGGGTGAGGCCGCGAGGGTCCACGGCTCAGCCCCAGTTGACGTTGATCACGGAGCTGCGGGCCACAGGGGCGCCCGGCGTGTCGTAGACGACAAGCTGGAAACTGAAACTTCCGACCATGTCCGAGGGGCCGCCCGGATTGTCGTTGCCGCAGTAGGTGTCGCCGTTCGCCATGTCCTGGGTCGCGCCGGTCTTGTACTGGTTGCCGCAGTTGGGGAACGGAACCGAATGCGGGCCGGACCGGTGGCCGTAGCGGGCGTGGTCCGTGTTGTCGCGGTCCTCGATCCAGGTGTCGGACGGGGTCGAGGCGGGAATGCCCGCGTGGGGCGGTCCGCCATTCCAGGTGGCGAAGGCGGCGTTCCATTTCACGTACTGACGCACATGGCAGCAGGACGGAATCTTGTTCTGGGCGGCGTTGTTCGTGAACGACGCCGAGAAGTCGAAGTGGGCGAACTTGACGCCGCCGGCGTTCGTCACCGGGACGGAGCCGGTCGGCGTGTAGGTGGGGCCGCTGGCCAGTTCGCACTGGCATGCGGGCGCGGCAGGGGCCGCGGGCGCCGGCGCTGGGGCCCCTCCATCCTTGGCTGGGCCTGCGCGGCCGTCCTTGGCCGGACCGGCGACTCCGCCGCCCGCCCCTCCGCCATCCGGCGCCGGAGCGCCTGCGTCCGCCGCTGGGACGCCCGCGTCCGGCGTGGCGGCGCCGCCGTCGACCGTGGAGATCTGGTCGGAGGAGCTGTTGTTGGGATTGAATGTGGCGCCGACCGGCGCGCCGACGTCGAAATGGTCGATCGAGACGACCGGCCCCGGTCCGGGTCCGAACGGCCCGAGGCGGCGCAGGCGCGCCTGGTTGCCGAGCGCCGGATTGCGCCGGGCGGAAGGCGCGGCGTTCACCTGCGATCCAGACGGGGCTTCGCGCTTGCGGCGCAGGCTTCGCATCACGGCGCTCACCCTATGGCGTTGAGGAATTCCCAGCTCGACGTGTCGAGGCTGGATCCCCGATGCGGGAGAATCACGCTGGTCCCGCGGACCAGGTTGGCCATCACGTCGATCCGGCAGTTGTCGTCCAACGATCCGATGAGGGTGAAGCAGACCGCGCTTCTGTTCAACGGACCGCCGGACTGGATGAACATGTTCCCGGTCGCCACGGCGTTGGTCGACGCCAGCACGCCGGCGGCCGGAGCGCTTTGGGAGGCCATCCTGACCCGGTTGCCCTGGGCCAGCAGCTCCGCGTCGTCGTCGCCGTACTCGAACACCACATTGATGCCCGCCAACGCCAGCTCGACCGGTGCGAGCTGATGGACCCCGCCGACGATCTCGCCTCCCGCTGGCAGGGTTCCGCGACTCTTGGACGTCGCCTTCCGGGGCATGAGCCCGACCGCCTCGATGTCGTTGTCCTTGATGTGCAGCACCGGACGCGCGGTGACGCCCAGGAGGTGCGCCTGCGCCGCGACCCCGATCACGTGATTGAAGTACTCGCTTCGATCCTGGGCGAATGTCTTGACCGAAACCTCTTCCAAGGGGGCCGCCGGAGCCGGAGCTTCCGGGGCGGCGGGCTGATCCGTCGCCTCGGCGGCTTTGGTTTTCACCTCGCTGGCGGGGATCATCGCCTCGTGGGCGCGCTTGCGGAGCTCGGTCATCATCAGGCCCAGCGCCTTCTTGGTGATGGTGATCGGCTTGCGACCCGTCCCGCTCGAAGCCAGGGGCGGCGGCAGCGGGATCCAGGCGCCCAGGTTCGCCGCCAGGTACAGCAGCTCGAGGTTCACGCTGGCCCTGAAACCGGCCTCCACCTGCAGGTCGTCGCCTCCTTCCACCCGTCTCGCCAGCTCGAGGGTGGCGCCCAGGTTGGAGGAGAAGAAGAAGAAGCCGCCCAGGCAGTCGCGCACCCGGTTGGAGACGCATTCGATCAGGCCCATGCGGGCCATCACCAGGACGGCGGCCGTCAGCCCCTGGAAGCGGTTGTTCACGATCAGGGCGTTCTCGAGCCGCGCGTCCGGCTGGGCCCCGGAGTCTCCGTGCGTGATGGAGGCTCCGCGCGTGATGACGTCGCGGTACTTGGTCTGGCGGGTGTCGGGCGTCAGGCCGTATCCGATCAGAAACCGCTCAGCGGTCGTCCCGCGCTCGTAGTCCTCGTCGTGCAGGAAGGAATTCCGGCGCAGCTCCAGGCCCCAGCATTCGCTGCGGGCGTAGATCCCGAGCGCGATAAGGTTCTCCTCGGGCGGCAGGTGGTACCGGAACAGGCAGTCCTCGATGCGCAGCTCCGCGCAATGGACAGCCATGACGCCGATGGAGACATAGGTCCCGCCCGCCTCCTTGATGCGCCTGTTGTCGATGCCCCCGATCCTCACCAGGGGCAGCTCCAGGCGCAGGTTCCTGAGCGTGACCTCATTGGCCTCCTGCATGACGATGAGACCGTCGGCGAAGAGCTCGGACGCTTTCGCGTCGGCCTGCAGCACGGCGCCGTCCGAGCACCCCTCCAGCACCAGGCCCGCGTGCTGAGGCCCCAGCACCAGAGGCTGCTTCAGCTCGTACAGGCCCGGACGCAGGCTGACCGTGCGGCCGCCCTGGCGCATGGCCTGGTCGATGAGGTTCTGCAGGCCGTGGGTCGTGGACAGGTGCTCGGGCCCGGCGACAATCGAGCAGCAGCCGTCGTTCTTCAGCTTGGTCAGCGGCAGGAACGGGATTCGGCAGTCGTCCAGCAATTCCAGCGTCCGGCCGCGCCAGCTGATCACGGCCAGCTCGCACAGCCACTGGCGCGGGCCCTCCGGCGGCTGGGGCGCGTCGGCGTAGCGGGACGGATAGACCTTCACCGGCGTGCTCGGCCGGACCGAGAAAGTCCAGAACGGCCGTCCCGCCAGGGTCGGCAATGCGTCCAGGGTGACGGTCACCTCTATGCCCGAGGGATCCAGCACCGCCGGCTGGCCCGAGGTGAAGTCGACCTCGGCCCGCCAGAGACGGACGAACAGGGGCCCGTTCGGGTCGTTGACGTACTCGGCCGGCAGGGCCGACGGCAGGGTGACGGTGCGCGGATCGGGCTGATAGGGCGCGGTCAGGACGCGGATCTCGCCCACCGGCGCCGCGACATAGTTGTCGCCGCCGAGCGCCACGCGGGTGCGCAGCACCTCCACCGGCTGGCCGACCTTCGGCTCATGCTCGCTGTCCAGGGGATCGGACGCCAGCACCAGGGTGTCGGCCGCCGAGGTCGAGGCGCGATAGAGGAACGAGGCGTTGTTGTAGCCCCAGAGCAGCTTGCCCTTCTTGGTGGCCGGATCGTAGTCCGTCACCGTGACGCGGATCAGTTGATTGTCGGCGCCCAGATAGCCGCCCTGGGCTGGCGGATCGCAGGGACCTGGCGGCGGGTCCGGCGGCACGAATCCGACCTCCAGACGCGCGCTCGACAGGAGCTGCAGGCTGTGAGGGTCGACCGTCAGGCCCTCCTTCTTCAGCTCGGCCGCGACCTCCTTGGCCGCGCCGCGGCAATCGTCGGCCTTCACCGGGAAGCGCAGGACGTGCTGGAGCAGCCGCGTGCGCGCCGCCGTGTCGGGCCCGCCGAGCGCGACCTCGCGCAGGGTCGGATCCTCGACCGCCCCCACCTCCTGCTCGGTGGCGCGGAGCAATACCGCCTCGTGTCCCTTGAGGAATTTGTGCGGGGACTGGTCCAGCCAGTCGGGCTGGGCCGAAGCGTGCAGCGGCTTGTCGAGCTCCAGCCGCCAGCCGCCCAGATAGAGCGTGCCGACGCCCACCACGACGTCTCCCAGGGCGCCATGGCTGACTTTGTAGCCATCGTCCGGCGTGCCTGTGGGACCGACGATGTCGATGATCTCCGCCCGACGCCCCTCCTGGGCGATGGACGAGGCCTCGTTCAGGTCCGCTTCGAGGGAGACGCGGCCCTGCTGGGCCACCACGGACCTCCAGGCGCGGGTCGGATCGTAGCTGATCCTGGCTCGATCGCTCGCCATGTCAGTTCCCTTCAGTCTGCATCGATCCAGACCGGCGTGACGCCGATCGGCATGTACTCGAGGAATTTCAGGGCCAGGCCCCGGCGCTTGAGCGCGTTGCGTTCACTGCAGAAGGCGCCCGCTTCCGAGCCGTCCTCAGCGCAGGTCATCAGGCTGTCCTCCGGACCCGGCGACAGGATCAGGGCGTCGACCCCGGGCCGCAGCCGCGCGTAGCTCGGGCGGCCGTAAAGCTCGGTCGCGAACACCGGCGCGCCGGGCGGCAGACGCAGGCACCGGTACGGCGCATGGACCTCGCTGCCGTCGGCATAGGCCGAGAACCGCACGCATCCGTGTTGGGCGTCCTCGACGGTCGCCAGATCGGTGAGGATCGACTCCGAGGCGCTGAGACGGTGGGTGTAGCTGGGTCCGATCACGGTGGAGCGAACCAGTCCGACCTCTCCGCTGGAGGATCCGAGCGCCAGGTCGGCCAGGGCCAGGGGGAAGCGCCCCATCAGGGCCGCGGCCGAAAGGCCGGACGCCACGAGGGCGGCCGCGAGGGCGTTGGTCAGGGCCGCGCCGGGAACCGCCTCAGGGACGTAGGCGCCGAGCGCGGTCTGCCCGGCCGCCGTCAGGGCTCCGCGCAGGGTGACGCCCTTTGCGTCCGTGGCGGCCTTCAGCTCCGCCGCCAGATTGGCGGGGTCGAACAGGTGCAGGGGATCGGTCGCGGCTCTCGTCGGGATGGCCTGGAGGATGCTGTCGCCGATCGCCAGCGTCTCGACCGCCCCGCCGTTCACCGTGCGGACCGGGCCGGTGATGCAGCGCTCAATCACCAGGGTCTTGATCCGGGCCTGGACCAGGAGGCGGGTGGGAGACAGGGGCCGCCCGTCGATGGCGGTCTGGAACAGGGTCGCCGGCGTGTCTGCCGCGCCGGAGGTCCCCGGATCGAGCGTCGACAGGCGGATGCGGACCAGGTCGAACTCGCCCGTCAGCAGGATGTCGCCGCCCTGCAGGTGCGGGCCCGAGATCACCAGTTTCGAGCCCGCGCCGCCGTCGATGCTCCAATTGGATCCCGCCGCCCAGCGCAGCACTGGCCGGGTCTGGTTGGCGGCCCGCAGGACCAGGGTCTTGCCGGCGGGCACGGCGAGGTTCGCGGCCGGGCCGGCATAGGTGGCCGAGTCGGCGATCTCGATGGTGGCGTCGCCGGCCACGCCGGCCAGGGCGGCGTCCAGGCCCGTCCCGCCCTGGACCGTGGTCCTGGCGGCCGGCTGGTCCAGCTTCGGCAGGATCCGTTCGTCGAAGCCGCCCGCCCCGACCGGGCCGGAGAAGCCGAAGCTGTAGTCGACGCTGATGTCGCCGAGCGGGGCGGCGCCGATGAAGCGGAAGCGTCCCTCGGGCGGGGTGATGTCGAGGGTCGAGAGGTCCGCCGGCGCCGGCGCGATCCCGCCGCCCAGGCCCACCTTGAAAGCCTTGGGATAGAGCTGCTCGGGCGCGGCCCGCCAGAGCACCTGCCGCACCGCCACCGGCAGCTTCCACTCCTCGGGCGTGACCCATTGCTCGCCGAAGTCTTCCCGGGCCCGTTGCGAGGGCGCGAACAGGGGGATGTCCCGCCCCGTCGGATCGAAGCTGAACTGGCCCGGGCAGCCCGTCCGCTCCACGGGAGTCGCGCCGCGGATCGGATAGGCGTGGAGCCACCAGATGAAGACGCCCAGGTGCGGGATGTTGTGCCAGCCGGTGGTCTGGCGCCCGCGCCGGAAGTCGGCGGTATGGAAGAACTCGTCGAACGCGGTGTGGGCGTTGGCCGCGCCATAGACGTTGCGCAGGTCGGCGTAGCCCCCGGCCTGGGAGCGGCTGAAGGCTCCCGCCAGGCCCTCGATCACCGTCGGCGCGGCCCGGTCGCCGGGCGCCGAGGTCAGGGGGACGCGCCCGATCTGCGGATCGAACTGGTGACGGGTGCGCCCGAGGCGGCGGAAGAACTCCACCACCCGCGCGTCGTGGCCGGCGATGTCGCTGGCCAGCTCTTCCAGGAGGCCCACCGTGCCGGACCGGCGGCGGTAGTAGATGGTCCGCGCCACGTCCAGGCGCTGGGCCCGCGCGTCCAGGCACGCCACCGCCCGGGTGGCCAGGAGGTCGCCGATATAGGGGATGGCCCAGTCGTCGGAGGTCTCGATCGACTGGTCGGCCCAGAGCGCGTCGACGTTGCGCCGGACCGTCGCGACCTGCACCCCGATGCGCTCGACCAGCTCCCTGAGCGCGCCGTCGTCGTTCAGGCGATAGATCGCCGGGAGCAGGCCCCACAGGCGGTCGGCGTACCAGAGCTCGTAGCCGTCGTCGGCCATCTCAGCCTCCTCCAGCGTCGATGGCGATGACGATCCGGTCGCCGGTCAGGTCGAACCAGCTGCCCTCGTCGATCTGGTGGATGGCGGACGCGTCGTTCCAGAACCACCAGCCCCAGCCGGTGAAGAAGGCGCTTTGGGTGATGGCGACGACGCCGTCGACCGACAGGACCGCCGCGACGATGGCGCTGTCGAATACCGGCTGGCCGATTCGCAGGCCCTGGGGCGAGAACAGGGCGCCGTCGCCGGTCAGGGCCTTGACCACCGCCTGCTTGATCGGATCCTCGTCCATGCCGGGGACGATCCGGAGCTGAAGGGTCAGGTAGGTCGCGAGCGGCGTAGCGGCGACCACGGACACCGGGCGGTTGGGATCGGAAGCGGATTTCAGGACGTCCGCCGCGGATTTGCGCGCCGCCTCGTCGTCGCCGACATAGACGGTCACCGCGGCCCTCTGGGCGGCGTCGTTCCAGCTCCAGGCGGCCCTGGCCCGCGTCACGCCAGGCGCCTGGGCGGCCAGGGCCTCGTAGTCGAGCACGGAAACGGCGCGTCCGAAGGTCAGCACCGAGCGGGGCGCATAGCGGCGCACCTGGTCGGGCGGGTCCGGATCGGCGCCGCCGCCCACCGCCACCGGATTGCGAACCCCGGCGAGGCCGGGCCAGGGCGTGGCGACCTGGGTCAGCTTGCCGGCCGGCGGCGCTTCGGCGCCCGCGCCGATGCGGTAGGTGGCGACGACATTGTTGACGCCCGTGGGCATACGCGCGCCGTTCGCCCCGTCGCCGAACATCACCTGGGTCTGGCCTCCCTCGGTCTCGCGGGTGACGAAGATCTCGGCGTCCGCCGCCTGGCCATAGAAGCTGGCGACCTCCTTCCAGGGATGGCCGTTGACCCGAAGCTGGATGGTGCTGGCCCAGGTCGAGCCCTTGGTCAGATAGGTCACCGGCGACTTGGCCACGGTGAAGACCTGCCCCGGGATGCGGGCGTCGCCGCTGCCCAGCACCTCGTTCGCGACGGTCTTGCCGCGCGAGACTGACAACAGGTCGTAGAACACCTTCAGGGGCGTCGAAAGGTCGGGGACGGACGTGGGCAGGTCCACCAGCGTCGCCGAGCCGTCGCCCTCGGAGGTGGCCTCCGCCTCGATCCCCGCGCCCGTGGCGTCCTCGACCAGCACCGGCAGCGCCGAGCCCTTGAGGAATTTGGCGGGCGCGGTCGCCTCGAGCTCCGTCTCGCTGCCATCGAAGACATCGGCGGGCTGGTTCTCCAGGTCCGCCACGTCGCCGAAATTGTGGGCGACGCTGATCGACGCCGCCGCCCAGCTCGAGTCCACGCCGTCGGCCAGGGTCAGGCGCGCGTGCAGCACCGCGAGGGGGATGACGTTGGCGGGGGTGGTGGGCGCGGTGGAGGGATCGGCGGCATGGTTGGCGTACCAGACCACCTCCTCGGCCGAGGTCACGCGGGTCGCGAGCGGCGTCGCGGACGCGGGACCGGTCACGATCACTGGGTCCCCGGGCCTCAGGTCCCGGGCCAGGCCGGCGAGGTGCAGGACGGAGCTGCTCTCGATCGCGCCGCCTGTGAAGGTCCAGAGGCCGCTGGCCTGGCGGGCGCGCTGCAGGCGCATGTCGGCGGCCCGGACGCCGGAGGGCGGCGACCCCGAGAAGCTGCAGCTCAGCCTGGTGTGGCGGGTCTTGTCGGACCGGATGACGGTCCCGACCGCCGCGACCGTGGCCGCCACGTTTTCGGCGGGGTCCGGCGCGCGCAGCAGCAGGACTTCGCCCACGGTGAAGCCCTTGACCTGGCCGGGCAGCCACAGCGCGGCGCCGTCCGGCGCCAGCAGGGTCTCGACCAGACGGGCCGGGACGGCGTCGGGTGCCCCGATCTTGGTGTCGGCGTCCAGCTCGAAGGTCTGGGGCTGCTGGCCGGGGCCGGGCTTGCTCTTGAGCTGCAGCCCCTTGGGCAGGGTCGCGCTCTGGCCGGGCGTGACCAGGGCCGCCAGCGTCCCGGTGGCGCCGATGGCGGGCCGGGGCCGGTAGCCCAGGAGCTTGATCAACCGGTTCACGCTCTGCGGCCGATCGGCCGTGCGCAGGTAGTCCTGGTTGGCGATGCGCTCGTTGTAGAACGTGAGGATGTCGGCGAGGTAGGCCCACCACTCGACCATCATCACCCCGAGATCGCCCGCGCCGCCCGGCCGCCAGCTCAGGAGCGCGGTCTCGCCGTCACGCCGGGTCAGGAGCGCCCGGCGGAACTCGCGGTAGGCGCCGTAGCGGAAGGCGATGCCGGGGAGGCCGGCGGGATTGGTCGGCGGCGTGACCCTGTGGTCGTCGCAGGGGCAGATCGGGTTCTGGGCGTCGCTCATCGTCCGCCCTCCGGAATGATCCGGATGATCCCGCGCTCGGGCCAGTCCGGATCGTTGTCGATGCGCAGGATCTCGTCGGAGGCCAGCTCGAACACCTCCGGCAGGTCGATGAAGCCGGTCAGGGCGCCGCGCCGGCGGTAGGTGATCGACAGCACCCCCGCCACGCCCGCCACGCCCTGGATCGCCGCCTCGAGGGCGCTCCGATACAGCGGCGAGCCGAAGGTGAAGCGGTCGGCGAAGAAGAAGCCGGAGGAGCCATCGGGACGCTGGGCGCTGCCCAGCCGCTCGAGCACGCGCTTCTCGACCTCGCCCGGCAGGCTTTCGGCAGAGACGCAGACCTCGATCTCGAGATCGATGGACACGTAGCGCGGCGCGGGAGCGTAGGACTCATAGCCCGCCAGGCGCCGGCGGTTCAGGAGCCGGATCAGCTGGATGTGCTGATCCAGGGCGATCACCTCCGAACCCTTGGGATCGGCGGCGGTGAAGACCGTGAGCCAGCTGCCGGTCCAGCGGAAGCAGCTGCCCGCCTGCTGCACCCAGGGCAGCTCCTCGGCGGCCGCGACATAGTCCTCCGGCCGGACGGCGCGGAACTGGCGCGCGCGGAAGGCCTGGGGCGCCATGCGGCGGATGTGCTCTGCGGTCTCGGCGTCCGCGCCGTCGGTGACCGGGAAGGGATTGCGCGCCTCGATCACCAGTGCGGTCCAGGACGGCTCGACCTGGGTGATGCTGTCGGCGGCGACGTTGCCGGCGACCCCGAGGCCGACCCGATGCTCCACCTCGAACACGTCGCCAACGGAGGGCGGCAGGCCGAAGACCCCGTCGCCGAACCGCACGGTCTCTGCGCCGTCGCCGTCGATCTCCCACTGGGTGGGCGTCCCGTCCGGCTTCGTAGCCACGGGCCGCCAGGCGACCGGATCGACCGTGTAGGCCTGCTCCAGGGAGTCGGCGTCCAGGAGGCTCAGCGAGAAGTCCCAGGCGTGCGCCGTCGGCGCGACCTGGCGCACGATGATTTCCGGGCTGGGCGCCGTGTCCGCATCCGGTCCGGCCAGGTAGGCGAGCGGCGCCTCCTGAAGCGGGATGCGGTGGACGAAGTTCGGCAGGGCGTCGGTGGCGTTCGGCCCCCGGCGGGCGATGGCGAGGGGCGTGTTGGGCGGCTGCAGCGCCGGGACCTCGTCGATGGCCCAGCTCTTCAGGACCCGCAGCCCCTGGGTCGCGGGCAGGAGGTTGCCGCCGAGCAGGGTCTGGGTGAGATCCCGCTCGCGCTCGAGGGCGTCGTCCGGGCCCCAGGCGATGCGGGTGACCGGGGCTCCGGGCGCGGCCTGGAACAGGGGATCGAAGACCTCCTCGCCCAGCTCGGTCAGGGTCACGATCTGGCGGATGCTCTCGCCGGGGAGGTCGGTCTGGATCAGCAGCCGCTGGCCGGGCGAGAATCCGAACCCGTGCCCGGCCACCCACATCTCGGTGGAGAGCCGCGGCAGGCAGCGCGTCTTGTCGTCCCACCAGTAGGGGGCGATCGGCCAGTTCTGGGCCGCGTTCACAGGGTACGACGCGGGGGGCGGAGGCTTCGTGGAGAGCCCCTCGCCGATCTCGAAGGGAACCAGGCTTTCGTCCGGCGCGCTGGCGCTGATCCGAACGCCCGCGGGGATGGGTGGACCCGCCACCCTCAGCATCAGGAGGGTCGTCCCGCTGATCGCCGGTTTCGGCTCGTAGTCGACCAGCCGGGCCAGGCTGACCAGCGAGCGGCGCTGGGTGGCGGTCTCCAGCGCCGCCTCGGCGCCGACGCGATCCTGCTGGTAGCTGAGCTCGTCGGCCAGGGCCGAGAGGGCCTCGGCGAACATCACGCCGAAGTCCGCCTCCGAACGCTCCTGCCAGGCCGGATAGCGCAGGGCGCTGAAGTCCAGCAGCGCGCGGCGGAAGCTGGAATAGTCCTTGGCCAGGTAGTCGATCGGCGGCAGGTCTGTCTCGTCGGGCGGACAGTAGGGGGTCGGCGGCAGGCAGTCGAAGTCCGAGGGGCAGAAGGCCTTGAACGAGAAGCTCGCGCTCGTGAACATCCGGTCCAGGAAGGGCGAGGTCACCGTCAGGACGTAGTTGGAGAAGTCCCCCTCCCCCTTCGCGTGCAGGGTCAGGAGCGGGCGTCCGTCAGGGTCGGTGGACCAGTCGCTGGCCCGATTGATCGCGGCCAGGGGCACGGTCGGGATGCTGTCGCCGCCGGTGACCGCAGCCGCCAGGCTCGGGTCGTCCACGGTGACGGCGTTGACGAAGTGCACGCGCAGGATTGTGGGATCGAGTTCGTCCAGCTCGACGAAGTCGACGCCGTTCAGGCTGGAGGAGGCCTGGAGCGCGATGAACCGGTCCTTGGCGGGGGTGGTCATCTCAGATCACCTGCACCTGGGTCTGGCGCGCGGCCCGCGTCTCGATCAGCTCGTAGTCGACCTCCACCACCACGGCGCCTTCCGGCGCCACCGAGCCGTCGCCGGCGCTGACGGTGACGCCCAGCACATTGATCTGGTCGCCCAGCCAGCGGTTCAGCGCCTGCACCACCACGATCTGGGTCGAGGCCTGCAGCGAGGAGGTGATGTTGTTGAACAGGAGCCGTCTGAGCCCGGCGCCGAATTCCGGCAGGCACACACGCTCGCCGGGCGAGGTGAGCAGCACCTGTTCGATCATCTGCTCGACGTGGTCCTGATAGCTGGCCTGGGACGCCTGGCTGGATCTCGCGGAGATGCGGAACGGATAGGCGATGTCGTTGCGGGTCATGGCGCGCGCCTCACAGTCCCGAGACCCTGGGTTGGGCCGATGAGATGATCACCGTCCCCTGGGGCGCCTGGTCGGCGGCCACGCAGAGGCCGACGCTGGAGGTGGTGAGCACGAAGTCGCTGGCGTGCTTGGCCCGCATCGCCGCCACGACCCAGTTCACCGACACGCAGGGATGCGGGACGGGGCCGGGCGAGAAGGTGCAGCCGGCGATGGTGAAGGTGTCGCTCTTGCGCAGGATGATCGCGTCGGCCTTGGCCTGGGTCGCCCCGGGCGAGCCGGTGACCGTGCCGCCGTGGGGGCACATCATCACCGCCGAGGTGGTCAGAAGCGGAGGCATCAGGTCACCTCCAGGGCGCCGTCGTTGACGCTGACGCTGGACGCGCCGACGGCCACCTTGCCCGTGCCGCCGGTCAGGGTGACGCCGTTGGAATCGATGACGGCGGTGTGCTGGCTGGCGTCCTGTAGCGTCACCTTGGAGCCGTTGTTGTCGAACTCCAGCGAGCCCGTCGTCGTGTAGATCGCCTTCACATCGGCGTTGGCGTTCGACGGGAACTCGCCCTGGCGCCAATAGCAGCCCACCCAGATCGGATAGGAGAGGTCGCCGCCTTCGAACTCGATCCAGACGCCCGAGCCGACCTCGGGCAGCATCACCACCCCGACGCTCGGCCCGGCATAGGGCACGCAGGGCTCGCACCAGCCCGAGGTCACGTCTCCCAGCACGGATGGGACCGTCGCCTTGATCCGCATGGTCGAGGCGTCCACGTCCACGACCGAGCCGCGATACTTGCCGTAATAGGGGCCCTTGCTCACAGGCTCAGCCCTCCATCGGAGGACGGCGTGGAGGTCCCGACCGCGTTGCGCACCAGGGTGAAGGTCATCTTGTGCGTCTGGGCGTTGATGCTGTGGCGCACCTTCCAGACCAGATACTTGCCCGAGTGCATCGCGCCGGCGGCGTTCAGCTGCACCACCGAACCCACCCTGAGGATCGAGCCCAGCCGCCCGGCGTCGGTCGAGCCCTCGCACTTCACGAACCAGCCCGCGTCGCGCAGCACCGCCTGGGCGCGGCTCGCCAGCTCTCCGGCGTCGTCGACCGTCGCCGTCAGCCGCTGGGTCATGGCCTGGGTCGCGAAGGTGGCGAGGTCCTGGGCGTCGAGGGGCGTGAGGCCGCTGTCGGTGGTGTCGCCGCTCGCCGCGTCGCTGGCGGTGAACAGGGCCTGCTCGGCGCTGACCGAGGTGGTGCGCATCACGTCCCAGCTGATGTCGATGGCGTCGACGTTGGCGCCTGTGTCCCCGTTCAGCACCAGGGTCGCGGCCGGGTCGCCGTCCAGCTTGGGGCCGGCGAACCAGCCGGTGCGCACGCCCGGCGTGTCGGTGCAGAAGATCCGGCAGAGCTTGCCGTTGCGCTTGGCGAGCTCGTCCAGGAACTGGGCGTCGGTGGCCCGCTGCATCAGGCTGTGGCCGGACTCCGGATGTGAGGGCGAGTCCTCGGCGGAGTTGCCGTCGGCCGGGGTGAAGCCGTACTCGCCGAAGATGCTGGCCGCGACGTCGGCGTCGGTGACGTCGGTCCACTCGCGCACCTGCTCGGTGGTGTTCATCAGCCAGGAGGCGTCCTGGCCGGAGATCACGGCGTGGCTGTCGGACGTGCCCTTGGACAGATGCAGCTTGTGGCTCAGCACATAGCCGTCGATCAGGCAGTGGGTGACGCCGTCGGCGGCCTGGGCGGTGACGGCGATGTTCGAGAACGGCGCGATGCGGGCGTCGGAGGTCGCGTCGTAGTCGCCCTGATCGTTCAGCTTGATCGGCAGCGTCAGGGTGAAGGCGCCCGGCGCGTCGGCGTTCTCCTCCACGTCCAGCGAGCCCAGCTGGCTGGTGAAGTCGCTGGCGGCAGAGCCTCCGATCAGGATATCGAAGGTGGTGCTCATGTGGGACCGCCGCGGGGGATCGGGACCATGTCGCGGGCGGCGAGCGCCGACGGAACCGGCGCGTTGGCGAGGTCGCACAGCACCCAGAAGCGGGTGGCGTCCTTCAGGTAGCGCGCGGCGACGAAGTCCAGCCGTTCGCCCTCGGCGAGGCGGTGATAGCCGGCCAGGGCGGGGGTCGTGGGCAGGGGGATGTCCACGGCGGTGACCGTGCGGCCGTTCACCGTGGCGCTGTAGACCGGCTGTTTGACGTAGCGGCTGTTGGCGTCGAACACGGGGTCCCCTCAGAGCGGCAGCATGCCAATCACCGACTCCACGGCGTTGGCGAGGTTGGCGATGGCCAGCGCCTGGCGCAGGCCCTGGTTGAAGCTGTAGGCAGTCTGGGCGAGTGACCCGAGCGGGCCGTCGACGAAGGCCAGCTCCTCGGGCGTCAGCACCTTCAGCCCCACCTGGGCTTCGGCATGGGTGGGGTTCAGCAGGATCGGATCGTAGAGCCGCTCGGTGATGGTCAGGGTGGTGACCCGCACCGGCAGGATGCGTCCCGGCCCCCAGATGAAGAGGACCGTGGGCAGCTGCGCGGCCGGCACGCTGCGGGTCGGGTCCGGCGAACTGGAGCCGCCGCCGATCCCGAGGGCGGCGGTGACCGATCCGATCAGGCCCCCGCCGGGCGGCGCGGTCGGGTAGAGCAGCATCTCCAGGGCCGCGAGCCGGGTGTAGATGCCGCTGACCGTGGCCAGGGCCCCGCCGGCGCCGCCGTCGGCGATCATGTCTCCGGCGTCCATCGACAGGGAGAAGGAGAAGGACTCGCCCGGCGTGCCCGTCACCGCCAGGGGGTTGGAAGGCGGCGAACCCGCCGCCGGCGGCGCCGCCCCGCCCCCGCCGCCGCCCGTGTGCGCCGGCTCCCAGGTGTGGGTCATGGTCTCGGGATTGAACTGGAACAGGATGATGTTGGGCACCGGAATCGGGAAGGTCTCGGTGAACTCCACGAAGGCGCCTCGGAGGAACTTGCCCGCCATCGCCGCCCCCTACCTCAGCCGTCCGCGGGCCTGGGCCGCGACGGCCGCGGCCAGGGCGTGAGGACTCGCGTCCGCCGGGACCGTGACGACGATCCGGTCGGCCGAACCGCCAGTGACCCCTTGCGACAGGGCGATCGCGATCCGCTCGGCCAGGGCGCGGGCCTGCTCGGGACGGAGGTTCGGGAGATCCAGCACGAGCCGGTCGATCTCGAGGCTCATGGCGCCGCCTCCTTCAGCGGGGCGCGCAGCACCATCCCGTGCTTGGTCATCTCGCGCTGGACCGAGGCGAGGACGTGCGGCATGCCCACCCGCGTCCCCTCCGCCCGCGCCAGGAACGCCGCCCCGATCGCGGCGGACTTGATGTCCGCGCCGGTCAGCGCCAGCCGCTCGGCCAGGAACGCCCAGTCGATCGGATCCAGGATCGCCTCGCCCGAGGGGCTCTCGGTGATCAGCGACTTCCGCCAGAGCCTGAGCCGCTCCTCGGGGCCCGGCGGCAGGAAGTCGATGACGTTGCGCAGGCGGCGCAGGAAGGCCGCGTCCAGGTCGTTCTTGCGGTTGGTGGCCAGGATGGTGACCCCGTCGAACCGCTCGATGCGCTGGAGCAGGTAGTCGATCTCGATGTTGGCGAAGCGGTCGTGGGCGTCCTTCACCTGCATGCGGCTGCCGAACAGGGCGTCCGCCTCGTCGAAGAACAGGATGCAGCCGGCCCGTTCGCAGTAGTCGAACACGGCCTTCAGCCGCTTCTCCGTCTCTCCGATGTACTTGTTGATCACCCCCGCCAGGTCGACGCGGTAGAGGTCGAGGTCGAGCTCGCGGGCGATCACCTGGGCGGCCATGGTCTTGCCGACGCCGGAGGGACCGCCGAACAGGGCCGCCAGGCCCCGGCCGAGGTGGGCCAGGCGCTCGTATCCCCAGCCCTCGTAGACCTCCCAGCGCAGGCGGATCTGGGAGGCGAACTCGCCGAGCTGTCGGGCCAGATCGGGCGGAGCCACCAGGTCGTCCCAGACGTAGGGCGTCGGCACCAGGGTCAGGACGTCGTCCTGGGGCGGAGCCGAACGCCGCAGCGCCGCGCGAATCGCGCCCGGCCCGGCCGGCGCGGCCCGGGCCGTGTCGGCCACCTCGCCGGGGCTCAGCCTCTGGGTCGAGACCAGGGCGGCGGCCTCTGCGTTGCTGTAGCAGGCCCAGACCTTCAGGCGGTCGTCCGTGTTGATCGGACCCACGGTGATCTGGCGGGCCCCCGCGTGCGGACCCATCGGGCCGTCGGCCGGCCAGGCGCAGATCGTCATCCCGTCGAGCTCGCGAACGGTCTTCCACGGCTCGACCGGCAGCTGGCCGGCGTCCCGCCAGAACGAGATGGCCCCCAGGCGCTTGGCCATGCGCATGGCCCCGGTCAGGAGGTCTGCCGGCGGGCGGGCCGGGTTGGCCAGCAGAGAGGCCACGTCGACGACCACGAGGGGGCGCCCAAGCTCGGCCGCGAGCCGCGTCGCCAGGGTCTGGCGGCCGGATCCATCCGAACCGCAAAGATCGACCTGGACCGGCCGCGCCGGATCGGCCGCCATGGACTTCAGCTCTTCCAGGGCGGCGGCGTGCAGGACGGGCCAGCCCGCGACCGCCTCGCCGTCGACCCGCCGCACGGCGCCGCCCAGGGACGGGTCGCGCCAGCCGCCGGAGCCCAGCGACAGGGCGACGGCGGGATCGACGGTCCAGGCCGTGCCCAGCAGGCCCGGGGGCTGGCCCTCGTGCGGCAGCGCCAGGCGCCAGAGCAGCAGCCTGGCTGGATCGGCGAGCGGCCGGCCATAGACCTGCGCGGCCATGAGTGCTGTGGGATGGACCGCCTGGGCGTCGTCGCGGAGATAGCCGAACACGCGGCCGAGGCCCGGATCCCATGCCGCCGCCAGGGCCAGGGCCAGGAGATCGGCCTCCGGCCCGGTCAGGGAGAAGCCGTCGACCAGCGCGCGCCACTCGGGATCGGACTGCAGGGCCCGGTCGGCCGTCTCGGCGGCCGCCAGCAGGGCCGCGCCCTCGGCGCTCGCCGCCAGGAACGAGGCGCGCGCGGCGGCGGTCTCCGCCGGATCCGACAGCAGCCGGCGCACTTCGCCCGCGGTGATGGCCAGGCCCTGGTCGGGGCTGGTCTGGTCGCGCCGCCAGAGCTCGCCCATCCAGAGCGCCTGCGCCTGGGCCCTGAGGCGGACGCTGGCCAGCAGCCGGTCGACGGTGGCGGGCGAGGCGCTCATGGCACGTCGATCCACCAGCCGGGCGGGGCGCGGACACCGCCGACGGTCAGGATCACCTGGTAGCGGCCGTTCGGCAGGCCCGCCGGCCTCCGGAACGTCAGGGTCGTGCCCGCGGCGTTGACGAAGAACTTGCCGGCGGCCGGCGGGCTTGGACCCGCGCTCAGCGCCACGCCGTCCAGGGCGACCTGGGTGGCGCCCGACGTGAAGCCGGCGCCGTTGATCGTGTAGATACCGCCGCCGCCGGGCGGCAGGGTGGGAGGAACGGTCACCCCGTCGATCCGCGGCGCGGCCGCCACGATGATGTAGTCGCTGCGCACCGCCGGTGCGTCCTTGCCGACCATCAGCCGGTAGGCGCCGGGAGGCGGGGAGCCGGCCGGCAGGCCGACGGCGGCGGGGGCATCCAGCACCGTGGCGCCGGCGAGCGGCGCGACCGTCCGCCAGGAGGTGATCTTCCACTCCGTGGTCCCGTCCAGCGAGGCCAGGTAGACCTGCGCGGCCTGGGGCTGGTCCAGGCCCTGGCCGCCGACCAGCAGGGCCTTGCCGGGCACGATCAGGGCCTGGGCCACGCTCTCGCCGACCTGGTCGGGCGTCCCCCCGGGCGGGACCTGGAACACGATCTGGTCCGCGCCGCCGAACAGCTGGGGCGTGACGTCCAGGGGCTGGATCGCCGGAGCGACCACCAGGCCCGCCTTGGTGGGTGGCGCGGCCGGCGGCGGCGTCGGGTCGTGCGGCTTCAGGAACACCACCGCCACGCGCAGCAAGACCGAAAGCCGCATGGGCACGGTGATCGACTGCCAGGTCCGGCTCAGCTCGTCGAGCGTCGCCGGCTCCATGACGATGGTGAACTCCTCGTGCGGGGTCTTGAAGATC
Source organism: uncultured Caulobacteraceae bacterium (assembly GCA_964614675.1). Taxonomy (GTDB): domain Bacteria; phylum Pseudomonadota; class Alphaproteobacteria; order Caulobacterales; family Caulobacteraceae; genus JANWHQ01. The sequence continues at coordinate 20,570 of CAZTMF010000009.1, forward strand.
GGCCGCGCCTGGAAACAGGCGAGCGCGATGCTCATCGCCTGCTGCTCCTGGTGGAAGTCGTCTCCGGCCCAGGCGCTGACCAGATAGGTCAGGTCCAGGGCCAGGGGCTGCTGGGCGTTGGGCTGAGGCCGGGATCCGAAGGTCGGCGTGTTGCGCCAGGCGGCGTCGGCGGACGCGTGGACCAGCGTCAGGGTGAGGTCGCAGCCGCCCTTGCGCAGGACGTCGGGGAAGGCGCCGGAGGGGGTGATGGTGAACTTCGGGATCGGTCCGCCGTGGATCGTCCACATCGGCGACGCGGTGATCTCGTCCGTCACCATCGTGATGAGGGTGTCGGTGATGCTGGAAAGATCTGAGGTGTCCCAGGCCATGTCCGGGCGTCA
>CAZTMF010000010.1:0-6704 GCA_964614675.1 uncultured Caulobacteraceae bacterium
CGCTCATCGGCTTGGCGTAGCCGGAGGCAGTCTCGGCGGCCTTGAACTCCTCGTCCTCGACCGCGACGAACTTGGCGCCGAGGCTCTCGACCTGCTCCTTGGCGGCGGGCCTCACGTCGGTGGCGGTGACCACCGCGCCCAGCCGCCTGGCGGTGGCGATGGCCTGCAGCCCCGCGACCCCGGCGCCCATGACGAAGATCTTGGCCGGGGCGACCGTGCCGGCGGCCGTCATCATCATCGGCAGCACCCGGTCATAGACCTCCGCGGCCTCGATCACGGCGCGGTAGCCGGCGAGGTTGGCCTGGCTGGAGAGAGCGTCCATCACCTGGGCGCGGGTGATGCGCGGCACGAACTCCATGGCGAAGGCGGAAGCGCCCTTCTTGGCCAGGGCCTCGAGCGTCGCCTTTTCCTGGTGGGGATTTAGCAGGGCCACGACCATGGCGCCGGATTTCAGCGCCTTGATCTCCTCGGGCGAGGGCCCGCGCACCTTGAGCAGCACGTCGGCGCTCTTCAGCGCCTCCGCCGCGGTCTTCGCCAGCTGCGCGCCGGCGGCTTCGTAATCGGCGTCCGGAAAGGAGGCGCCGGCGCCCGCGCCGGCTTCGACAGTGATGGAAAAGCCGAGCGCGGCCAATTTCTTGACCGTTTCCGGGGTCGCAGCGACCCTAGTTTCGCCCTCCCGTCGCTCGCGCGTAACCGCGATGCGCGCCATCCAGGTTCACCCCGAATCTCTATGGCCCCGAGTTAACGGGGCGGGCGCGGCGATTGTCCAGAGATAAACGGCCGGCCGGGGCCGGGGCCGGCGCAGTCGTCAGGCGGTCTGCGGCTTCTCGCGCAGGAAGTAGACGCCGGCCGCCAGCAGGATCAGGGCGGCCACCACCGCGCCGACGAAGCCGGTCGAGGTGCAGAACGTCAGGGTGGCCCAGAGCACCAACACGGCGACGGCGAGCGAGCCCCACTTGGTGAACTTGATGAACAGATCGAAGGAAGCGGTCTGTTCGCCGATCTCCATCCGGCCGTGCGTGTAATCGGTGGCGTGCTCGGCCATGCCGGCGACTCCTGGTCTGCTGAGGCGGAAACGGCGCGGAATATAGCGGCGAAGTCCCAAGGCTCAAGACCGGCCGGGGGCGTCATTGCACCGCGCCATCGCCTCGTCTATCGAAGCGCGCGAAAAGAAGGCAGGACGATGCAAGGACTGGTCACGGTATTCGGCGGCTCAGGCTTCCTGGGGATGCAGGTGACCAGGGCGCTGGCCAAGCGCGGCTACCGCGTGCGGGTCGCCTGCCGGCGCACGAACCTCGCCTACCGCTCGGCCCTGATGGGCGAGGTCGGCCAGATCCAGGTCATGCAGGCCAATGTCCGCGTACCGTCCTCGGTTGAGCGGGCGCTGGACGGCGCCGACGCCTGCGTCAACCTCGTGGGCGTGCTGTTCGAGCAGGGTCGTCAGCGTTTCCACAGCCTGCACGCCCAGGGCGCCAAAACCATCGCCGAGGCGGCCAGGGCGCGGGGGATCAAGACCCTGATCCAAGTGTCGGCCATCGGCGCCGACGCGGACTCCAAGGCCAAGTACGCCCGCACCAAGGCCGAGGGCGAGACGGCGGCGCTCCAGGCCGTTCCCACCGCCACGGTGGTGCGGCCGTCCATCGTGTTTGGTCAGGACGACCATTTCTTCAACCGCTTCGGCGCCCTGGCGAGCCGCTCGCCGGTGCTGCCGCTGCCAGGCGGCGGTCACACCCGTTTCCAGCCGGTGTTCGTCAACGACGTGGCCGCGGCGATCACGGCCTGCATCGCGGATCCTCAGACCCGCGGCAAGACCTACGAACTCGGCGGGCCCGTGGTCTACAGCTTCAAGGAGCTGATGCAGCTGGTGCTGACCCAGACCCAGCGCAACTGTCTCCTGGTCCCGCTGCCCTGGCCGCTGGCGCGCCTGATCGGCGCCCTGGGCGATGCGGCCTCGGTGTTGCCGATCGCGCCCCCGCTCACCTCCGACCAGGTCGAGCTCCTGACCCAGGACAACGTCTGCTCCGGCGAGCTGCCTGGCCTGCGCGATCTCGGCGTGGCGCCGACCGCCGTCGAGGCCATCGTCCCGACCTACCTCTACCGCTATCGCAAGGGCGGCCAGTTCGCCGGCGACATGCCGCTGGTCCCGGCCAGCTGAAGCCGGCGCCGCGCAAGAAAAAGGCGCGGAGAGCAATGCCCCCCGCGCCGTCTTCGATTTCGATGGTTCGAACTGAAACCTAGCGCCGCCGGCGCCTGCCCTTGCGCGCGCGCAGGCGGACCACCGTCTCGGTCTCGACGCGGGGCGTGGAGATCGAGCGGGGACCGAGGCCGAACATGGAGGCCATGGGCGGATCCTCGACCTCGACGGTGTCGGTCTTGCCGTAGCCGTTGAAGCGCGTCTGCATCGCCACGCCATAGGCCCCCAGCATGCCGATCTCGATGTAGTCGCCTTCATCGATGTCGTCGGGCAGCCAGAAGGGGCCCGACATGGCGTCCAGCGAGTCGCAGGTCGGGCCATAGAAGCGGAAGGGCTTCAGATTGGCCGAGGCCTCGCCGTCGCGGATCATCTTCACCGGGAAGGGCCACTTGGTGTGCGCCGCATCGAACAGGTTCCCGTAGGAGCCGTCGTTCAGATAGAGCGCGTCGCCCTTGCGCAGCTCGACCTTGACCAGGATCGACGAGGACTCCGCCACCAGCGCCCGGCCGGGCTCGCACCACAGCTCGGTGGTCTCGTGGACCATCATCTCGGCGAAGCCGCGCTGGATGGAGTCCGCGTAGTCGTCGAGCGGCGGTGGCGTCATGCCCGGATAGACCGAGGGGAAGCCCCCGCCCACATCCACGACGTCAGCGAACACGCCCGCACGGACCAGCGCCCGCGAGGCCGCGCTCATGGCGCCCTGGAAGGCGGTCGGCCGCATGCACTGCGAGCCCACGTGGAAGGAGACGCCCATCAGGTCTTGGGTCGCCCGCCGCGCGGCCAGTAGAAGCGAGGTCGCCGCTTCCGGCTCCACGCCGAACTTGCCCGAGAGCGGATAGGCCGAGCCGTGGTTGGCCGCGGCCAGCCTGACGATCAGGTTGAGGTCGCGAGCCTGCCCGGTGGCGTCGACGATCTTGTCCAGCTCTTCATGGCAATCCAGGGCGAAGGTCCGCACGCCATGATCGAAGTAGGCCTTAGATATGGCCTTGCGGCTCTTGACCGGGTGCATGAAGGCCATGCGGGCGCGCGGCGCGTACTCGGCGACCAGTTCGATCTCGGGGACCGAGGCCACGTCGAACGCGCAGATGCCCTCCCTCGCCAGGGCCTTGATGACCCACGGCGACGGGTTCGCCTTGACCGCGTAAAGGACGTCGTCCTTGAATTTTTCTCTGAACCAGCGCGCCGCTACGACCAGGGCATCCGGCCGCACGAAGGCGACAGGACGTTCCGGGGACCGCTCGCGGACCAGGTCCAGGGGAGTATGGTATGTGTGCAACGCACATAACCCCCTGTAGATTGTTGAACCCAGGCCGGCGTTAGCAGCGATACCCACGGGTCCGCCGGAGCAGCGCAAATAGGGAAATTGATCCGGCCTGTAAAGGGTTTAGCGCAAACGAATTTGCGCGCCTTCGCTGCGCCCTAGGCGCCGCCCGTCGAGCCGAAGCCGCCAGAGCCCCGCTCGGTCTTGTCGAGCGAGTCCGTCTCGAACCAGCTGGCCTGGACCACGGGGCAGATCACCATCTGGGCGATGCGGTCGCCGCGGCGGATCAGGACGTTCTCTTCGCCGAGGTTGATCAGGATCACCTTGACCTCGCCCCGGTAGTCGCTGTCGACCGTGCCGGGCGTGTTCAGGCAGGTGATCCCCTGGCGGGCCGCAAGGCCGGAACGAGGCCGCACCTGGGCCTCGTAGCCCTCGGGAACGGCGATGCAGAGGCCGGTCGGAACCATCTCCCGCGCGCCCGGCCGGATCACCAGCGGCTCCTCGTCCGGGACGGCGGCCCTGAGGTCCATGCCGGCGGCGCCGTGGGTCTCGTAAGCGGGAAGCGGCAGCCCCTCGGAGTGGGCCAGGCGCTGGATGCGGACCCGGAGGCTCACGCCAAGGCCTCGGCGATGCGGCGCGCGAGCCGGCGGGCGATGGCGGTCTTGGAGGCGCGGGGCCAGGCGTCGGCCCCCTGGCTGTCGATCACGGTCACGGCGTTGTCCTCTCCCCCGACCACCGAGGCGTCGGAGACGTCGTTGGCGACGATCCAGTCGCAGCCCTTGGCGGCCAGCTTGCGGCGCGCCTTGGCTTCGAGATCGCCAGTCTCGGCGGCGAAGCCGACCGAGAGGCGCGGGCGACGGGGTCCCGCCCTGGAGAGCGTCGCCAGGATGTCGGGGTTCTCCACCAGCTTAATCTCGGGCGGACCCGAACCGTTCTTCTTGATCTTCTGCGCCGCCACGGCCTCGGGCCGCCAGTCGGCCACGGCGGCGACGAACACGGCGACATCGGCAGGCAGCGCGGCCTCGCAGGCGCTCAGCATCTGGTCGGCCGTCTCGACGTCCACGCGGGAGACTCCAGGAGGGGCCGAGAGGGCGGTCGGCCCCGAGACCAGGGTCACCTCGGCCCCCAGCTCAGACAGGGCCTCGGCCACGGCATAGCCCTGCTTGCCGCTCGAGCGGTTGGTCAGGACGCGCACGGGATCGATGGGCTCGGCGGTCGGGCCGGCGGTGACCAGGGCGCGGCGTCCCGCGAGCGGGCGTCCGGCGGGGGCGTCCAGCGCCCCAGCGATCGCGTCCAGGATCCGGGGCGGCTCGGCCAGGCGTCCGGGGCCGTATTCGCCGCAGGCCATCTCGCCCTCGGCGGGGCCCACGAACAACACGCCCCGCGCCGACAGCTGAGCGACATTGGCCTGGACGGCCGGATGCAGCCACATGCGCACGTTCATCGCCGGCGCCATCAAGACCCGCTTGTCGGTGGCCAGCAGCAGGGTGGAGGCGAGGTCGTCGCCGAGGCCTGCCGCCGCCTTGCCGATCAGGTCCGCCGTCGCCGGCGCCACCACCACGAGGTCGGCCGCGCGCGACAGCTCGATGTGGCCCATCTGGCCTTCCTCATCGAGGGAGAACAGGTCCTGGCGCACGGGCGCGCCGCAAAGGGCGGAGAGCGATAGCGGGGTGACGAATTTCTCGCCCGCGCGGGTCAGCACCGGCGATATGGCCGCGCCGGCCTTGGCCAGGAGCCTTGCCAGCTCCAAGGCCTTGTAGGCGGCGACGCCGCCGCCCACGACCAGCAAGATGCGCCGTCCCTCGAGGCTCATGCCGGCTCAATACCCTCCCGGCCGCGGCCGGACAAACGGCGGAGCTCCGGAGACTCGCCCCGCGTGCGGCGCCCCTTTACCGGCGATCCAGGTTGAGTTATGGAACAAAACAGGAACACGCTCTGGGATGTGGGCGCGTTCGGTTGGGGAGATCACAAGATGAGCATGAAGTTCGCGCCAAGCGCAACCTTGGCGGTCGCCGCCGCCGCCGGCCTCCTGGCGCTCGGCGCCTGCAGCCGCGAGGCGGACCGCGCGGCCCGCGCCGATGCGGGATCCACCAGTTCCGAGACCCGCGTCGCCTCCGGCCGCAGCGACGATTCCGCGCCACGCGGCGGCGAGGAGGCCCGGCGCTCCAGCCGGGTCAGCGACGCAGATGTGCGCAAGCTGGATGACGGCAAGCCCATGTGGGCCTCGAACCGCACGCGCAATGGCGAGGAGAACGCCCAGAAGCAGTTCGAGCGCAACGGCGCGGATTTCTCGGCCGCAAGCCTCGACGACTATGTGAAGAAGGCCCACGCCTTCGTGGACGCCCCGCCCAAGACGGTGCTGACCGTCAGCCGGCGCAACGGCGATGTCCTGTTCTACGATCCCAAAGCCAATGTCTTCGCCGTGGCCGACCGCGAGGGCGCGCCCAGGACCATGTTCAAGCCGCGCGACGGCGCGACCTACTGGCAGGAGCAGAAGCAGCGCGCCTCTGACTCCTCCCGCCGCCGCGATTCAAGCCGCTACGCCTCGCGCGACGATCGGGGGAACAACTCTGGCTCGGACGGCGAAAACGAAGGCTAGACCGTTGGGCGCCGAGGCATCGAGGCCCTGCGACCACAGTTCCGCTTTGCCCGGCGCCCAATAGCGGCCACAAAGGCCCTGTCCAGATCACGCCGTGGGGGCGCAGCCTTGCTGCGAGGGCGGCCTCTTTGTAGACAGGCGTTTCGATCGGGGTTGGAGGCGCGGCCGCATGCGTAGGTTTTTGCTCTCGGCGGCCGCCGCCGCGCCCTTGCTGCTGCTTGCGGCGCCCGTCCTGGCGGACACGACCGTGGGCTCGACCACCAGCCCGGTGAAGACCTCCACGGCCAACAACGGCCAGCCCGACAACGTCATCATCGGTTCCGGCTCCACTGTGAACGTGGCCGGTCCCGTCGCGGTGACGATGGACTCGAGCAACAACCTCACAAACAGCGGCCAGATCACGATCAAGGACCAGGACAATTCCACAGCGGTCCTGCTGAACGGCGGCAACACCGGCCAGTTCGGCAACAACGCCACGATCAGCAATACGGAATCCTACACCCGCACCGACTCCAATGGCGACGGGGTGCTCGACAGCGCCTTCGCCACCGGCACGAACCGCTACGGCGTGCACTTGGTGGGGCCCGGCACGCTGGTCGGAACCATCACCAACGCCGCCGGCGCCGCGATCACCGTGCAGGGCAACAACT
>CAZTMF010000010.1:6714-20670 GCA_964614675.1 uncultured Caulobacteraceae bacterium
GCAACAACTCCTTCGGCATGGCGCTGGATGCGCCGGTGCAGGGCGACCTGTCCAACGCGGGGACGATCTCGGTCGTGGGAGACAATTCAACCGCCCTTTCGGTGACCGGCGGGCTATCCGGCAAGGCGCTGATCACCGGCGCGGTCAGCGCCACCGGCCAGAATTCGGTCGGGGCCAGCTTCCAGGGCAACGTCGGCGGCGCCCTCAGCATCTATTCGGCCGTGTCCTCGACCGGCTACAGCGTCACGACCCGCAGCGCCGACCCGGCGGTCAACAACAAGCTCCTGCCTGGGGATCTGCTGATCTCGGGCCCGGCCCTGCAGATCGGCGCGGACGTGAACGGCGTCTTCATCGGCGCCGCGCCGACAGGGACCAGCTCGACCGACACCACCACCGACGCGGACGGCGACGGCATCGTGGACTCCGCCGAGGCCACCGGCTCGGTGACCACCTACGGGACGGCGCCGGCGATGGCGATCGGCTCGAGCAGCCGCGACGTGCACCTCTCTCCCTATGGGACGGGCGCAACGGGCTACGGCCTGATCATCGAGGGCAACGTCACCGGCAACGGCGTGTTCGACGGCCACTCCGGCACGGCGGTCCAGATCGGCGGCTCGGGCGGCCACCTGGTGACCATCGACGGCATCCATGTCGCCAGCAGCAGCACCATCTCCGCCGTGGGCTATCAGGACAACTCCACGGGCATCCACCTGCTCTCCGGCGCCAGCGTCTCGACCCTCCTGAACAACGGAACCATCTCCGCCGGCTCGATCACCAGCCTCGCCTCCCAGGCCACCGCCCTGCAGATCGAGGCCGGCGCCAGCCTGACGAGCCTGAACAACACCGGTGTGATCGGCGGCGCGATCACCGGCGACCTCGGCAACTCGGCGGCCATCGTCGACAAGTCCGGCACGCTTTCGAGCATCACCAACACCAACACGATCTCCGCGACGGTGAAGCCGACGGTCGACACAGAGACAGCCACCGGCGCCACCGTGGCCCTGGACCTGCGGGCCAACACGACCGGCGTGACCCTGACCCAGAGCGCCTACGTCCAGCCCAGCACGACGACGACCACGACGATCACGCCGCAGATCACCGGCGACGTCCTCCTGGGCTCGGGCTTCGACACCGTTTCACTCAGCGCCGGCACGATGACGGGCGCCCTCGACTTCGGTCAGGGTTCGGGCAGCTTCACCATCGACGGCGGCGCCAGCTACACCGGCAACCTCCTGGCCACCGGCTCGACCGGATCGCTGGCGATCAACGTCAAGAACGGTCTGCTCCAGGACAACAGCGCCTCGACCCTGAACCTCTCGAGCCTGAACGTCGGCGCCACGGGGCAATTGGTGGTCTCGGTCGATCCGACCGCGGCCACCGCCACCCGGTTCAACGTTTCGGGCCAGGCGACCTTCGCCGACGGGGCCAAGCTCAGCGTCAAGCTGCTGTCCCTGATTAATTCGCCCCAGAGCTACACCATCCTATCGGCCCAGGGCGGGCTCACGGTGGGCGCAGCCAACCTGACGGCCAACACCCCCTATCTGTTCGTCGCCCAGTTCAACCCCAACACCGCCAACGGCACCATCTCCCTCGACGTTCGCCGCCGCACCGCCGCCGAGGCCGGGCTGAACCAGGCCGAGACCGCGGCCTGGGATCCAGTCTACGCCAACCTCGGGCTGAACAGCGGGATACAGCGCGCCTTCCTGGCCCAGACCGACCAGGCCGGCTACCGCTCCATGCTGAACCAGGTGCTGCCCGACTACGCCGGCGGGGTGTTCCGGGCCCTGTCCTGGGCGTCCGAGCAGCAGGGCATCGCGGCGGGCGATCCGCCGATGGGCGAGGACCAGCAGGGCCCGACCCGCGCCTGGACCCAGGAGATCGTCCTCGACGAGACCAAGAAGATCGGACAGACCGAGCCCTACGACATCCTGGGCGTCGGGGTGGTCGCGGGCCTGGAAAGCGTCAGCCCCAAGGGCAACGCCATCGGCATGAAGATCGGTTTCACCACCGCCGAGATCAAGAATACCTCCGCGCCGGGCGACAACCTGCTGGGCGTCTCGGGGATCAACGGCGGGGTCTACTGGCGCGGCGGCGTGGGCGCCCTGAAAGCCGACGCCCAGCTCGGCGCCGGCTTCATCTGGGCCGACGACCGGCGCGAGTTCCTCTACCAGGACAGCATCGGCGTGGTGCACCAGACGGCCAATTCGAACTGGACCGGCTACACCCTCTCGGCCCGGGCGGGCCTGCAGTACACCGCCAACATGGGGAACTTCTTCGTCATCCCGCGGGTCCACGGCGACTATTTCCGCCTGCATCAGAGCGGCTATTCCGAGCACGGCGGCGGCACCGGCTTCGACATGCAGGTCGCCGCCCGGGACGGCGACATCTTCACGGTCACCGGATCTGTCATCGCCGGCATGACCTTCGGCACCACCGGCTTCCGCTGGCGTCCGCAGATCGAGGCGGGCTACCGCGCCGTGCTGTCCGGCACGGCCGGATCGACCACCACCCAGTTCATCGGCGGAACCGATCCCTTCACCCTCCTGGCCGAGACCGTGAAGATGAATTCGGCCATCGGCCGCGTGGGCGTCAGGCTCTACTCGGACTACCTGGACCTGCTGCTCGACGGGGGCGTCGCCCACAACAAGGACTACACCGACATCGACGTCCATCTGACGGCCCGCACGGTCTTCTAAGCGGGTCCTGGCGCCTCGCGGTAACGCCCGGCCTCGATCGGCGTTCTGGTCTCATCGCCGTCAGCCTGTGTTAGAGCGGTCCATCTCGGCCGGCTCCACGCGGGCGGGCACGGACAGAGCGCCATGGCCACCGTCTCCCTGCCATCTTCGATCGCGCACGGCGCGCCCGATCTGGTGCTGCACGGCGAGGGCGCCGAGCACCCGGCGTTCGAGCGCCGCGGTCTGAGGCTTGAGACCATCGCCCTGGTCCGCTGGCTGAGCATCGCCTGCCAGGCGCTGGCCTTCCTGTTCGTCACCCTGGTGCTGGGCTTCCAGCCCCGGCCGGTGCTCTGGTCGGTGCTGGTCGGCGTCCCGGCGGCGGTGAACCTCGGCGTCGCGCTCGTGGGGCGCCGCAGCCGCATGGCCTCCGAGGGCGAGGCGATGCTGCAGCTCGGCTTCGACGTGCTTCAGCTGGCTGCGGTGCTGTTCTTCACCGGCGGGGTCGCCAACCCCTTCGCCCTGCTTCTGATCGCGCCGCCAACCCTCGCGGCCTCCAGCCTGCCCTGGCGGCACGCCCTGGCGGTCGCGGCCATGTCCGTCATGGCGGCGGCCGTCCTCGCATTCTGGTGCTGGCCCCTGCCGCTGCCCCACGGGGGAACCTCCCTGGCGCCGCTCGGCTATCGACTCGCCGCAGCCGGGGCGGTGGCGGCGGGCGTCGCCTTCACCGCCGGCTACGCCTATCTCGCGTCCCAGCAGACGGCCCGAATGGAGCTGGCCCTGCATGTCACCCAGGCGGTGTTGGCGCGGGAGCAGCGGCTGTCGGCCCTGGGCGGTCTCGCCGCCGCAGCGGCGCACGAGCTCGGCACGCCGCTCGCCACCATCTCGGTGGTGGCCAAGGAGCTGGCCCGCGAGGGGCCCGAAGCCGTGCGCGAGGACGCGAGGCTCCTCCTGTCCCAGACCGAGCGCTGCCGCGAGATCCTGCGCCGCCTGACCGAGACCCCCGAGGCCGAGGATGCGGTGCATGCCCGCATGAGCCTGCTGCAGCTGCTGAACGAGGTGATCGAGCCGCATCTGGACGCCCCGGTCAGGGTCGAGGCGGTGGTCACCGGGGCGCCCGGCGTCGAGGCCCCCTATATCCGGCGCATGCCCGAGGTGCTGAGAGCCATGACCTCCCTGGTCGACAACGCGGTGGATTTCGCCGCCTCCGACGTTCTGATCACCGCGCGCTTCGACCAGACCACTGTCGCCGTCGAGGTGCGGGACGACGGACCGGGCTTCGCGCCGGACGTCCTGAACAAGCTCGGCCAGCCCTACATCACCAGCCGACCCTCGGGGGAAGGTTCGCGCTCGCACCACTCCGGCATGGGGCTGGGCTTCTTCATCGCCAAGACGCTACTGGAACGGACCGGGGCGAAGCTGGAGTTCCGCAACGGCAAGGGCGGCGGCGCGATCGTCGCCGCCCGCTGGCCCCGCGAAAGGCTCGAAGCCCCTGATGGCCTCTAGCGCCAGGACACCAGAACGACTTGCCCCAATACCTGAACTTGCGACATTGTGCCGCATCGTGCGTTTAGCTAGGCCGGCCCGCTTTCAGAGGGCCCCGACCATGGGTGTGTAAGCATGACCGATGTTTCGGCCCAGATCACCGACCTTCCCGACCGCAGCCTCCTGCTGCTCGACGACGACGCGCCCCTGCGCACGCGTCTGGGACGAGCGCTCGAGGCCCGCGGCTTCATGCCGGAGCTGGTGGCCAGCGTCGCCGAGGCCCTGGCGGCGGTGAAGGTCCATCCCCCCGCCTTCGCCGTGCTCGACATGCGGCTCGAGGACGGCAACGGCCTCAGGGTCGTCGAAGCGATCAACGACGCGCGGCCCGATGCGCGGGTGATCATGCTGACCGGCTACGGCAACATCGCCACCGCCGTGGCGGCGGTGAAGGCAGGGGCTGGCGACTACCTCTCCAAGCCCGCCGACGCCGACGACGTGGTCCGCGCCCTGCTGGCCCAGCCGGGCGAGGCCCCGCCCCCGCCGGAAAACCCGATGTCGGCCGACCGGGTGAGATGGGAGCACATCCAGCGGGTGTTCGAGCTCTGCAACCACAACGTCTCGGAGACGGCGCGGCGGCTGAACATGCACCGGCGCACCCTGCAGCGGATCCTGGCCAAACGCGCTCCGCGATAGACGGCTTCCGCGCGCCGACGGGTCGGCCTAAGTCTCGCCCATGACCCTCAAGGCCGAGCTGCTCTCGGAGCTTGACGACTTCCTCGTCGGGCTCAACCGCGCCACCTCCTCGGTGATCCTGCCCCTGTTCCGGGCCGACCACGGCCTGGAGGACAAGGGCAAGGAGGGCAAGTTCGATCCGGTCACCCAGGCCGATCGCGGCGCCGAGGCGGCGATCCGCAAACTGGTGACCGAGCGCTATCCGGGCCACGGCGTCATCGGAGAAGAATACGGCGATGACCGCCCCGAGGCCGAGTTCGTCTGGGTGATCGATCCGATCGACGGCACCCGCGCCTTCATCTCCGGCCTGCCGCTGTGGACCACCCTGATCGGGCTGCGTTTCCAGGGCGATCCGGTGCTGGGATCGATCGGCCAGCCCTATGTGGGCGAGCTCTTCATCGGCTCCCAGGCGCAGGGCTCGCGGCTGATGGCGCGGGGGAAGAGCCTGCCCCTGAAGGTGCGCCCGTGCGAGCGGCTGAGGAACGCCCTGATCGCGACGACCGATCCGGAGGGCTGCTTCGACGGCGCCGAGGGAGGCGCCTGGACCCAGGTGCGCGCCGGCGCACGGCTCGCCCGCACTGGCTGCGACGCCTATGCCTACGCCATGGTCGCGGCGGGGCAGATGGACCTGGTCGTCGAGGCGGGCCTGAAGAGCTGGGACATCGAGGCGGCCGTGCCGGTGATCGAGGGGGCGGGCGGCCTGGTCACCGACTGGCGTGGCGAGCGCGTGGGTCGCCATGGCGGACAGCTGGCCATCGCCGGCGACCGGCGGTGTCTCGACGAGGCCCTGGTGGCGCTCAGGCGCTCGGCGAAATAGTCCGCTTCATCAGGCTGTCGAAGGCGGCCCAGACCTCCGCCCTGACCTGATCGGTCTCCATGAGGACCTCGTGGTAGGCGCCGGCGATCTCGGTATAGGCGCCTTTCGGCAGGCGGCGGGCCGCGATCCTCGCGGCGGCGTTCACCACCAGCCGCTCCTCTCCGGCCGCGACGATCGAGACGGGGATGTCGATGTGCTCCAGCGCGCCCGGCGCCGCGATCGTGGCGCCGGCCTTCAGGGCGAAGTCGAGCCAGCCCCAGGTGATGGCCCCGATGGCCAGGTCCGGGCAGGCGCGCAGCTGGGCCTTATAGCGGTCGTAGCGGACCCGGTCGTGGGTCAGGCCGTCGATCTCGAAGTGGTCGGCCAGGGGATCGTAAGTGGGCAGGGCGTAGGCGTTGCGAAGGCCAATCACGCCGGTCGCCCCGACCACGAGGCGGGTGAGCCACACCGGCCAGGAGCCGGTCGACACGGCCAGCATGGGCGCAGACAGGAAAGCCGCCGACAGCCTCCTTTCGCCCTTCGCCAGGGCCAGGAGCTCGAGGCAGCCTCCCATGGAATGCCCAAAGCCGATCCAGGGCTTCGGCAGGCGGCCCGCGAAGGCGTTCAGCAGGGCGTCGTAGTCGCCGAGATAGGCTTGGAAGCCGTCAGCGTGGCCGCGCAGCCGGTCGGGCAGCATGCGCTGCGACAGGCCCTGGCCGCGCCAATCGTGCGCCAACACCACCAGCCCTCGGCGGTTCAGCTCGCGGGCGACCTCGAAGTATTTCTCGACCGGCTCGGTGCGCCCGGGGCTCAGCACCACCGAGCCGGCCACCTCGCCCTGGCAGGGGAACAAAGCGGCGCGCAGGCGCGCGCCGCCGAAGCCTGCGAACCATTCGGCGCTGGCGCCCTCGGGAGCGGGGGCCTCGGGGATGGAGATCAGAGGCGCTGAAGCGCCAGCCGCGGGCTCAGCCCCCACGCGCGCGGGCGAGGATGGGCTGCAGGGCCATGGCCACCGACATGTCGCCGTTGATCTTCAGCTTGCCGGTCATGAAGGCCGTGGTCGGATCCAGATCGCCCCGGGTCATGGCCTCCAGGTCGTCCTTGGAGACGATCACCGTGCAATCGGCCGGCGCGTTGTCGTTGGTCACCTCCGAGCCGGAGATGTGCACGAAGCCGTCGCCCTTCAGGTCGATGGTCACGGTCTTGCCCGCCACGGGCTGTTCCGCGACCGCCTTCTTCAGGCGTGTGGTGATCTCTTCCAGGGTGGCCATGGAATCCTCCGCCGAGACCGCCTTTCGATAGACTGCGTCGGCGCGGGCGGCAACGCGGGCGCCAAAGATCAGCCCGGCTTCACGAACCTCAGGGTCATGCAGTCGCTCTCGCCGATGGCGTCGTACTTGGTGTGGTCGAAGTTCGGATTGGGCGGCTGGCCGGGGGCCGCGCTCATCCGGGTCGGCGGCAGGGTCCAGACCCCGAACGGATGGTCCTTGGAGTCCTTCGGGTTAGCGTTGATCTCCGAGCGTCCGGCCAGTTCGAATCCCGCCTTGCGCGCGGCCTCGATGACATAGGCCTCCGAGACGTAGCCGTCGCGGGCGTCCTTCACCATGGGCCGGGGATCGGCCCGGTGCTCCTCGACGGCCAGCACCCCGCCGGGCTTCAGCGCCGCGAAGGAATCGCCGAGCACCTTGTCGAGGTCGCCGCGCGACATGAAGTTGTGGATGTTGCGCCCGGTGAGGATGAAGTCGACCGAACCCGGCTCGGCCAGGGGTCCCGAGGTCGGGCCGAAGGTCGCGGCGTCCACCTTACCCCAGACCGACTGGTCGCCGAACCGGGCCATGAACCGGTCGCGGTTGCGCTTCTGCTCGTCGTTGTCCTTGGGGTCTCTGGGATCGGGCAGGGCGCCGATGTAGCGGCCGTCGGTCGATTTGGCGAAGGCCGCCAGAACCTCGGCCCAATATCCGCCGCCGGGATCCAGCTCCAGGATCACGTCGCCCTGACGGATGCCCCAGAAGGTCAGGCTCTCCACCGGATGGCGCCAGCGGTCGCGGGCCTTGTTCTGGGGCGAGCGATGGGCGCCGTCGGAGGCCAACTGCAGGAAGTCCTGCTCCTGGTCCTGGCCGGGCGCCGCGGCCTTGGCGGCGTTCGGGAAGGTGGGCGTGGCCAGGGCGGGCGGGCCCGCGGCGCCGACGAGCAGCAGAGCCAGAAGCGCGCCGCCCGCGAAACTCGATCTCATCGACTGTTCCTCCGCCCTGCGAGCAGCCTGATCCCAGCCGCGCCTCGCGTGCAAGTCTCCGAACCTGAAGCGCGAATTCGTGGCGCCCTTGCGGCCACGGGCGCCGGTTCCCACCTAATTCCGCGGAGGCGCTGGAAATCCGGGCCTCCCGGAACCGGCTCGGCCACTCGGCGGGTCTGGGTCCGCGACATGGCAACCCTTGCTTTCGAGGAGGGCGCAAATGCGCACGATCGACTTTTCCCCGCTCTACCGTTCCGTGGTCGGCTTCGACCGTCTGGCCGCGCTTCTGGACGCCGCGGCCGCCGGCGAGTCCTCCGGCTATCCCCCGTACAACATCGAGACCGTGGGCGAGGACGCCTATCGCATCGAGATCGCCGTCGCCGGCTTCAAGCCCGACGAGCTGAACCTCGAGGTCAAGGAGAACGTCCTCACCGTGCAGGGCCGCAAGGCGGCCAATGACGACAGCCGCCGGTTCCTCCACCGCGGGCTCGCCGAGCGCAATTTCGAGCGCCGGTTCCAGCTCGCCGACTATGTGGTGGTGACCGACGCCAACCTTCAGGACGGCCTGCTTTCGATCTCGCTGAAGCGCGAGGTGCCCGAGGCGAAGAAGCCCCGGCGCATCGAGGTTTCGACCGCGCCTCAGGCGGCGCCGGCCATCGAAGGCGACGCCCAGGCCGCCTAAGCGGACCTGATCACGGCGAACGGAAGGGCGGCGCGGCGACGCGTCGCCCTTCTTGCGTCTGGGCTTGAAGACTCAGGCGGCCTGCTGGTTGAAGTCCAGGCCCACCACCGCGGCCAGCTCGGCGCCCTTGAGGCTCGCGCCCTTCAGCTGTGCGCCGGAGAGATCCGCGCCGCGCAGGTCGGTCTGGTCGAGCACGGCCCCGCTGAGCTCGGCGCCGGCGAGGTTGGCGTAGCGCAGCACCGAGGACTGCAACTGGGTCGGGTTCCTCCGCCCGCCTGGAAGCGGCAGGTCGCCGAGATCGGCCTTGCGCAGGTCCGCCTTGGCGAGGTTGGCGCCGGCGAGCCGCGCCCCCCGGAGGTCCGCCCCCGCCAGATTGGTCGCCCTGAGGTCGGCGCCTTCCAGGTTCGCCCCCTGGAGCTGGGCGCCGGACAGGTCCAGACCCACCAGGCACGCCCCCTTGGCCGACATGGCCGTGAGGATGAAGCCGCGCAGCCGGTCGCCCAGAGGCCTGAGGTCCTCCGTATCGAACACGGCCGGGCGCTGATCGCGTCCGCCGCTCTTGACCCACTGCTGGTTGCCTTCGGCCCGGCCGAGCAGCTCGTCGGCCCGCGACGTGGCCGCGTCGGTCGGATCGCCAAGGCAGGACGAGACGTCCGCTCCCAGGCGTTTCATCGAGGCGAGGTCCATGCCCTTCAGCACTGCGCCGGTCAGGCGTGCGCCGGCCATGTTGGCCCCGGTGATCTCGATGTCCTCGAGGATGGCGCCGGAAAGGTTGGCGTCCTTCAGGTTCGCGCCGGCGAGTTTGGCGCCTCTGAGCGAACAGTCGGTGAAGTCGGCGGCGAAGGCCGAGACCCCGGCGAAGTTCGAGCCGTCCAGGGTCGCCCCGGAGAAGTTGGCCTGGTCCAACTCGCCGTTGCGGGTTTCGTGACGGACCGTGTCCAGGCCCTTGCGCGGGTGAGGGATGGCGATCTGGCCCTCGCGGAAGTCCGCGCCGGTGAGGTCCGCGCCGGAGAGATTGGCGCCGCGCAGGGTCGCGCCGCGGATGTCCGCGCGGGTCATGATGGCGTGGCGCAGGTCGGCCCGGCGGAAGCAGCAGCCGAACAGGTTTGCGCGGATCAGGCGGGCCCCCTTCATCCGCGCGCCCTCGAAGGTGGCGCCGGTGAAGTCGGCCTCGGACAGCTCGCGGCCCTGCAGGTCCAGGCCCGACAGGTCCGAGAAGCGCAGCGACAGGCGCCGGCCGCCGGGCTTCCCGCTCACGAACCGCTCGTGCGCCTGGGAGATGATGTCGAGTTCCGCCTGGCTGATCCGCCGGCGAGGGCCGTCCGTGTCCAGAGTCACCGTTTTGCGTCCGAACCTGAGAAGAGTGAAGCTTAGCCGTGAACCCTGGCCGAGCGGTTAACTTAGAAAAGTGTATCGAGGCCCTTGGCCGACCGGAGCTGGGCCTCGGTGATGTCGGCGTGGCGCATGGCGGCGCCGGTGAAGTTGGCCCGGGTCAGGTCCGCCCGGGTCAGCAGGGCGTAACGCAGGTCGGCTCGCGACAGGTCGGCGCCCTTCAGCACCGCCCCGGTCAGATCGCAGGGCAACACCCGGTCGTGGGAGATCAGCAACGGGCCGAGCTGGGCCTCGCGCAGGTCCGAACCGGTGAGCCGCGCGCCGGCGAGCTTGGCGCCGCGGAGGTCTGCGCGGCGCAGGTTGCAGGACCTGAGGTCGGCGTTCTCCAGCCGCGCGCCCTGCAGCTGCACTCCCTCCATGTCCAGGCCATAGAACACCGCCTTGCGGGCCGACAGCGCCGTCAGGTTCAGTCCCTTGATCGAGCCCAGCGCCCGAAGGTCGGCGCCGTCGAAGGCGGAGGGCGCGCCCTGGGCCCCCTCGGTCTCGCACCAGAGTGCGTGGTCGCGCAGCATCTGGTCGTAGGGCATGCCGGCCACGTCGGCTCCCGACGGATCGTCGGTCAGCACCCCGGTCATGTCGGCTTCGTCGAACTTGCAGGCGGTGGTGCGGGCGCCCGCCAGCACGGCGTCGCGCAGGTCCGCGCCGGAGAGGTCGGCGCCCGAAAGGTCCGCACCCGCGAGGTCGGCTCCGTTCAGGGAGGCCTGTTTCAGGTTGGCGCGCACCAGCTTGGCGTCCTTCAGCACGGCGTCGCTGAAGTCGGCCCTGACGGCGATCACCCCCGACAGCCGCGACCGCTCGAGGTTGGCGCCGGCCAGGATGGCGCCATAGGCCTCGCTGACCCGCTTGGCCGGCTCGATCACCCGGAGCCCCTTCACCTTGTCGATCGCGGCGATCAGGCCTTCGCGCAGGTCGGCCTCGAACATGTCGGCGTTGGTGAGGTTGGCGCCCCTGAGGCAGCAGGCGCGGAGGTCCGCGCGCTTCAGGCTGGCGCCGACAAGGTTGGTCTCCTGCAGATCGGCTCCGAACAGGTTGGCATGGTCGAGCCGCGCGCGGGAGAGATTGGCGCCGGCCAGGATGGCGCCGGTGAAGTCGGCGTCCGCCAGGTTCCGGCCCGAGAGATCCAGGCCCGAGAGATCCATCCACGAGAATACCGCCCGCGCGCCGCCGGGTTTGGAAGCCCAGAGGCGTTCGTGCTTCGCGCAGATCAGGTCGGCTTCCTGCTGCGTCAGTCGTCGCGGTATGACCGCAGCTTCGGTCATCATCATGGGCTCGGCCCAAAAACAAAGGCGCAATTAAGCTAAGTGGCAGCGATTAACGCTTCGCTTCCCATGTGTGCTTGACCGACTCTGGCCCAGCGGACAAAGCACCGGCCATGAAGGTGCTGCTGGTCGGATCGGGCGGACGCGAGCACGCCCTGGCCTGGAAGATCGCACAATCGGCGCTGCTCACGCGGCTGGTCTCGGCCCCCGGCAACCCCGGCATGGCGGGGCTGGGCGAGGTGCGCAGCGTCGGCGCGACGGATGTCCATGGGCAGGTGGCCCTGGCCCAGGAGATCGAGGCGGATCTCGTGGTCATAGGCCCGGACGCGGCAGTCGAGGCCGGCCTCGCCGACGCCTTGGCCGAGGTCGGGATCCCCTGTTTCGGACCCACGGCGGCAGCCGGACGACTGGAGTCTTCCAAGGCCTTCACCAAGGCCTTCTGCGCCCGCCACTCCCTGCCGACCGCCGGCTACGGCGTCTTCGAGACCATCGCCGAGGCCAAGGCGGGGCTGGAGCGTTTCGAGCCTCCCTATGTGATCAAGGCCGACGGCCTCGCCGCCGGAAAGGGCGTGATCATCGCCCCGACGCGCGCCGAGGCGGACGCCGCGATCAACGACATGCTGGGCGGTCGTTTCGGCCAGGCCGGCGCACGGGTGGTCATCGAGGAGTTCATGACCGGCCAGGAAGCTTCGCTTTTCGCCCTGAGCGACGGCAAGATCTGGCGTCTGTTCGGCGCCGCCCAGGACCACAAACGCGCCTTCGACGGCGACCAGGGGCCGAACACCGGCGGCATGGGGACCTATTCGCCCCCGCCGGCGCTTACCGACGCCCTGGTCCTGGACGCCGAGCGAGCGCTGATCGCCCCGGCGCTCGAGGGCATCGCGGCCGAGGGCGCCCCCTATTGCGGCGTGCTCTACGCCGGTCTGATGCTCACGCCGGAAGGGCCCAAGCTGGTGGAGTTCAACGCCCGCTTCGGCGATCCGGAATGCCAGGTGCTGATGCTGCGGCTGAAGAGCGACCTGCTGCCCTATCTGCATGCCTGCGCGACGGGGCGCCTGGGCGAGCTGCCCGAGCTCGAATGGCATGATGAGAGCGCGATCTGCGTGGTGATGGCCGCAAAGGGCTATCCGGACGATCCCCTGACGGGGACCGAGATCAGGGGCGCCGACGCCGACTTCGGCCTGGACGTGGTGGTGTTCAACGCCGGCGCCAGCCGCGATCCGGACGGGACCTTGAGGGCCGCCGGCGGGCGGGTGCTGAATGTCTGCGCCAGGGGCCCCGACCTGAAGACCGCGCGCGAGCGGGCCTATGGCGCCATCGCCAGGATCGAATGGCCCGAAGGCTTCTACCGTTCCGACATCGGCTGGCGCGCCTTGGCCAGCGCCTGATCCAGCAGCCGCTCCAGCGCCGCCGGATCCTCGAAACGGGCGCGGACAGGCCAGGGCGTGACGCGGTTTCGCCAGGCGGGCGGCAGACGAACCCAGTCCTTTTCGGTGGTCACCATGCCTGCGCCGAAGTCCGCGGCGCGGCGGGCCAGACGGGTCATCAGGTCCTCGTCCAGCGGCGCATGGTCAGGCAGGGACACGAACTCGACCAGCTCGCAGCCGGCCGCCTTCAGGGCTCGTTCGACCTTCCAGGGCTTTCCGACGCCGGCCAAGCCGAGCTGTGGTCCGGACGGCGGTGCGCCCACAGGCTCCAGCCGGGCGAAGAGCACGGGCGCTGGGCCGAACAGGGCCAGGAGCTCGGGATCGGAGGCCTCCAGATCGGCGGGGAGCAGCACCACCACGGCGTCCGCGCGCGCCAGTCCGGCCTTCAGCGGCTCTCGCATCGGCCCCGCCGGGAAGACCGAACCGTCGCCGAACGGCCATTCGCCGCCCCGGGTCTCGCCGTCGACCACCACCAGCGACAGGGCCTTCGCGACCGAAGCGTTCTGGTGGCCGTCGTCCATGACCACGACCTCGGCGCCCGCCGCCGCGGCGGCCGCGGCGCCCGCGGCCCGATCGCGGGCGATCCACGCCGGCGCCTCGCGGGCCAGCATCAGGGGCTCGTCGCCGACATCCCGGGCGGTGTGGATCTTCGGATCGACCCGCACCGGCCCCACCAGCCGGCCGCCGTGGCCGCGGGAGAGGGCATGGCCGTTCACCCCCCTTTCGGCCAGGAGGCGCAGGATTTCCGCCACCACCGGGGTCTTGCCGGCGCCGCCGAGGGTCAGATTGCCGACGCAGATCACCGGAACGCCGGGATCGTGCCGGGCGCCCGATGCGATCCGGCGCGCCGTCGCCGCGGCCCAGATCCAGGCCGTGGGCGTGAGCGCCAGGCGCAGCAGCGTCCCGGCGCGCCGGCCGCGCAGATACCACCAGCGGGGAGTCGAGAGGTTCATGAAGGGGGCAGCAGTGTCTGCAGCCGTGTCCAGGCTGGCTCCAGCGCCCCGCGCCCCGCCTCGGCGACGGCCCGGCCCCGTTCGCCCAGGGCGGCGGCGAGACGAAGATCGGTCATCAGGCTCGCGAGGCCGCCCTTCAGCTCCTCCTCGTTCCGGGCGATCAGCACGGCCCTCCGGTCCACCAGGTCGGCATAGGTCTCGGCGAAGGCTTCGTGATGAGGCCCGGTGATCACCGGGGCGCCCAGCCGCGCCGGCTCCAGGGGATTGTGGCCGGTCAGGCCCTCCAGGAACGACCCCCCGAGCACGGCGACGTCGGCCACGCGGT
>CAZTMF010000011.1:0-19530 GCA_964614675.1 uncultured Caulobacteraceae bacterium
GCCTGCGCGAAAGCCATGTCCACGACGTGATGATCACCCGCGAGGCGCCGAACTATCCGAACGCCGCGTCCTGACGCGGCCGAAGGGCCGCTGATTTCATGACCCCCGCCGGCCGTCTCGCCGCCGCCATCGAGGTCCTGACCGAGGTCGAGGCGCGTCACCGGCCCGTTCGGCTGGCGTTGAAGGCCTGGGGTGACGGCGCGCGCTATGCCGGCTCCAAGGACCGCGCCTTTGTCTCTGGCCTGGTGCTGGACGCCCTGCGCAAACGCCGCTCGCTCGCCTGGCGCGTGGGTTCGGACACGCCCCGCGCCGCAGCGCTGGGCGTCCTGGCGTTCGAATGGGGCTGGAGCGCCGATGACGTGGCCGTCGCGGCCGCCGGCGAGCCGCACGGCCCCGGCGCCCTGACCGAGGCGGAAGCCGCCGCCCTGGCCCAGCCGCGGACACTGGATGACGCGCCCCCCGCGGTGCGCGGCGACTATCCCGACTGGCTCGACGCCTCGCTTGCCCGGGTCTTCGGCGACGCCCGGGCCGAGGAGGGAGCCGCCCTGGCGCGCCGAGCGCCGGTGGACCTCAGGGCCAATCGGCTGAAGGGCGCCGCCGGACGGGTGCTGAAGGCTCTGGAGCCCTTCGGCGCCGAGCCGTCGGGCGTCCTGGTCGACGCCCTGCGCATCCCCGCTCCGAAGGCCGCCGAGCGCGCCGCGCCGGTGGAGAGCGAGCCCGAGTTCGCCAAGGGCTGGTTCGAGGTCCAGGACCTCGGCTCCCAGATCGCCGCGGCGGCGGCCGGCGAGGTGAAGAACCACCAGGTGCTGGACCTCTGCGCCGGCGGCGGGGGCAAGACCCTGGCGCTGGGGGCGGCCATGGGCGCGACGGGCCAGATTTACGCCTACGACCGCGACGCCAAGCGACTGTCGGAGGTGGTCACCCGCGGCCAGCGGGCCGGCGTGCGCAACCTCCAGACCCGTTCTCCGAGAAGGCCGGGCGCGCTGGACGACCTTGAAGGCCGCATGGACCTCGTCTTCGTCGACGCGCCCTGCACCGGCTCGGGCGTCTGGCGCCGGCATCCGGACGCCAAGTGGCGGCTCACCGAGGCCCAGCTGGAGCGGCGCGTCGCGGAGCAGAAAGAGGTGCTCGCCGAGGCCCGGAGGATGTGCAGGCCTGGCGGACGGATCGTCTACGTCACCTGCTCGCTGCTGGCGGAGGAGAACGAGGACCAGATCCAGGCCTTCCTCGGCGAAGCGCAGGAATTCCACGCCCTCCCGGCGCTCGCCGCCGTCCAGGCGTCGGGCCTCGCGACGCCCGAGGGCCTGGAGGCGCTGAGACCACGCATCACGCCAGCCGGCTTCCTGCGCCTGTCGCCCCGCTCAGGCGGCGCCGATGGCTTCTTCGTCGCGGTGCTGGAGCGGCGGCTGTGATCCTCTAGGACGCTGGGAAACGCCCCATCAGCTTGGCGACGGCGTCATCGATCTTGCCGGAGTCCGGCTTATCCGGATTCACCGTTTCGGTCGCATGCCCATGCCACACTGCGCGCTTGGTCTTGGTGTCGAATGCGTCCACGGACAGGGTGCCCTGCGTATATGAGTAGGCGTCCGTCTGCATGCCGAACCATCCCCAGGATTCGAAGTCGGTCTTCTGACGCGCACCGACTGTGAGGATCAGGCTGATGTCGCCAGTGCTGGCCTTCTGATAGCCCTTGCTGGCGAGCCCCAGCTCGACGTCCGATTGAATCTTCTGGTACTCCACTGGGTCCATGCCTTGAGGCGGCAACGAATTGGCCCAGGCGAAGGTCTTGTAGGCGCCGAAGTTCGCCCCCGCCGCCACCTGCGTAGATATTTTCGGACCGGCAAGGGCCAGCGTCGGGGGGATGGCCAGCAAGCTGGCTGCGGCGAGGGCGAGTAGGAGGCGTTGGCGCATGACATGTTCCTTCGGGCCGGATGGCGGCGCGGAGCCGCCGCCCACAGTTGCCGCTGCAGGATCGCGACATCGGACGACAACCCCAGCCGCTTGAACCCTGAGCCGGCCGTGAAAAGAGCCCGAGCCGCGCCTCCTCCATTTGGACAGCCCGCAAGGCGATGGCGCTAGGGGACAGGTGACCCCCGGCCGATTCTGCCCTATCTGCTCGCCATGACAGCGCCCCACCACGACCGCCTCCTCATCGTCGACTTCGGCAGCCAGGTCACCCAGCTCATCGCCCGCCGGGTGCGCGAGAGCGGCGTCTACTGCGAAATCCATCCCTACGATCGCGTCGAGGAGATGCTGGGCGCCTTCGCCCCCAGGGCGGTGATCCTCTCCGGCGGCCCGGCCAGCGCCCACGAGGCCGAGAGCCCCAAGATCCCCGGCGGGGTCCTGGACCTCGGCGTGCCGGTGCTCGGCATCTGCTATGGCGAAATGGCCCTCTGCGACGCCTTGGGCGGCGCGGTCGAAAGCGGTCACTCCAGGGAATTCGGCCGCAACGAGATCCGCATCGAGCGGGAGTCGCCCCTGGTCGCGGGACTGGGCGACATCGGCGACACCGAGCCGGTGTGGATGAGCCACGGCGACAAGATCACCGCCATTCCGCTGGGCTTCGAGGTGGTGGCCACCTCTGAGGGCTCGCCCTTCGCCGTCATCGCCGACGAGGGCCGGCGCATCTACGGCATCCAGTTCCACCCCGAGGTCGCCCACACCCCGCGCGGGGCGCTGATCCTGCGGAACTTCACCCACCGCATCGCTGGCTTCTCAGGCGACTGGACCATGGCCTCGTTCCGCGAGGAAACCGTGGCCCGCATCCGCGCCCAGGTCGGCGACGGCCGGGTGATCTGCGGCCTGTCCGGCGGCGTCGACTCCTCGGTGGCGGCGGTCCTGATCCACGAGGCGATCGGCGACCAACTCACCTGCGTCTTCGTCGACCACGGCCTCTTGCGCCTGAACGAGGCCGAGCAGGTCGTGACCCTGTTCCGCGACCACTACAACATCCCGTTGATCCACGTGGACGCGGCCGACCAGTTCCTGGGCGCGCTGAAGGGCGTCTCGGACCCCGAGCAGAAGCGCAAGATCATCGGCCGGCTGTTCGTCGAGGTGTTCGACCGCGAGGCCTCGAAGATCGAGGGCGCCGCCTTCCTGGCCCAAGGCACCCTCTATCCGGACGTGATCGAGAGCGTCTCCGCCCGCGGCGGCCCCTCGGCGGTGATCAAGAGCCACCACAACGTCGGCGGCCTGCCCGAGGCGATGAAGCTGAAGCTGGTCGAGCCGCTGCGCGAGCTGTTCAAGGACGAGGTGCGGGCGCTGGGCCGCGAGCTCGGCCTGCCCGCGCCCTTCGTCGGCCGCCACCCGTTCCCGGGCCCGGGCCTGGCCATCCGCATCCCCGGCGACATCACCCCCGAGCGCGTCGCCGTCCTGCAGAAGGCCGACGCCGTCTATCTGGACGAGATCCGCAAGGCCGGCCTCTACGACGAGATCTGGCAGGCCTTCGCCGTGCTGCTGCCCGTGCGCACCGTGGGCGTCATGGGCGACGCCCGCACCTACGACGAGGTCTGCGCGCTCCGGGCGGTGACCTCGACCGACGGCATGACGGCGGACTTCTTCGAGTTCCCCTGGGAGGTCCTGGGCCGCGCGGCCACGCGGATCATCAACGAGGTGCGCGGCATCAACCGGGTGGTCTACGACGTGACCTCCAAGCCCCCGGGCACGATCGAGTGGGAGTGACGCCGGCGGCTGCGGTTGACCCGACGCACGAACCAGCGCCTGAAGGTCCATGGCCAGCGAAACCGTCCACATCGTCCAGTCCTACGTCCGGGGGCGCGGCAAGGGGCTGAAGGCCGAGCAGCAGGTGGGCTGCAAGACCGCCGAGGAGGCGCGGCGCAAGGCCGAGCGGTTGGCGCCATTGCGCGTGGGCGTGGTCGCGTTCTCGGCCACCGCTGACACCGAACTCGGCGACTACGACGAGGACCCGGTGATTCTGTTCCGGTCCGGCGAGTTGCCGCACCCGTTCACCGAAGCCTGAGCCTCTCGCTGGCGGCGCCTCGGCGTCAGCGCCCGCGTGCGACCGTCCGGCTCTGGCCGTGTGGACCGGTCACATGGGCGACGCTGGGGCCGTGGCCGCGGGGGCCATTGACCGTAGCTGCTGAGACGCTGCCGCCGTTTGGCCCGTTCACGGTTCCACCCCTGGCCGAGCCCCCATAACGGCCATTGACGTAGCCGCCGTGGGCGCTGCCGCCGTTAGGGCCCCGCACATAGCCTTGGCCGCCACTGACGGCCCCGCCATGGCCGTAGCCGTGTCCGCGGTAGACGGCGCCGCCGTGGTAATAGGAGCCGCCGCGGTAGCTGTAGCCCATCCAGCCCGCCGGGCCGCCCCAGCCGTAGCCGTGGCGCCAGGCGTAACCGCACCAGTAGAAGCCGGGGCCCTTCCAGCCGCCGGGGTACCAGCAGTAATCGCGGCCGAGATAGGCGAATTGCGCCGGGGTCAGGCCCGGCATCTCGCCAGCCCGATCGACGCCGTAGATCAGCTGCTCCGTCGTCTTCGCCTCGGAGGCTTGCGAGGCCCCGAACAGCGAGGCGAGGGTCGCCGCGCCGGCAACAAGATTTCGCATTGGACGTCCTTCGGCTGACGCGCTTCGCTCGGACGCCAGCACAGCTCTTTCGAACGGCACTCTGGCGACTGGAGCGGTGGTGACCATCAGGCGGAACCCTGCGGCTCGCGACGCTACTGGTGGAGAGCCAGTACGCTGCGCGCTATGCCCCGACCGCGACGGCCTTGATCGGCGACAGCGTCTTGAGCTCGTTCAATCCGACTACGCTCGCCTTCGCCCAGGTCTGGACCAGATCCCGGAAATCGCCCCAATTGCTGGGGGCGCTGCGGACCATGAAGGTGGTGTCTCCGGCAAGGCGCGTATCGACCGCCCGTCCCAGGATCGCACCCGTGCCCGAATCCCTGGCCTCGATGACGAAGGTCGCCTGGCCGGCAGACCCGGCGGCGGACATCGACATCCCCGCGGTCATGACGTCGGGTGCGGTGACCATGATGTTGATCACAGCGGTTCTAACCCTCAGGACGTGCGGCCCCGGCGCGGTCACCACAGGGTAGCCCCCGTCCGCATAGACCTTGGCGAAGATCTTGTCGGCGTCCTTGATCCCGTCCTTGACGTTGTCTTGGAGCTGCCGCTGGCTGAGCCAGCGCGATGGGTCGTCCTCCTGGCTGTTGTAGTCGCTCACCCACTTCTTGCTGAAAGACACTTCGGTGGGGTCGAGCATCACACTGGAATAGGCCCGGAAGTCGGCCCCCGGCGCCAGGTAGACGAACTTCAACTTCTTCGATGGGACCTCGACGAGGCCGTCCCAGGTGGCGGGCGGCTTCTCCGCGAAGGCCGCGCCTGCGGAGCTCAGCGTAGCCGCCGCTGCGGCCAGCACAGCGAATTGACGGCGGTCCATGTGCGTCTCCGGGTCGGGGTCTTGGGGGTGCGAACATCGGACTTGTCCCCGATGCCCGCCATCAGCCCGAACCCCGATAGAGACATGGGAAACGTGGGGCGCGGAGGGACAGCGATGGGTCCGTCTTGTTCAGGCCCAGGTTCTTCGGCGGGCGGGTTTCGCCCGATGGACGGCTGCCGCACCGCGCCCGAGCATCAGTGAACGGTCATAGGCGGCCCCGTTGGCGCCGCGCGGTGAGCGGGAGAAGCCACCATGAGCACCGAGGCGCCCGAGGCTCCGCCGCTGGATCCCAACACCCAGATGGCCTCCCACCGCACCGCGCTCTCCTTGCAGCGGACGCTCATGAGCGCCGACCGGACCCAGATGTCGGTGCTGAGGACGTCGCTCTCCCTGATCGGTTTCGGGTTCACGATCTACAAGTTCTTCGAGGAGGTGGAGAAGAACACGGGCCGGACGGCCCTGAACCATCCGGCGAGGAACCTCGGGATCGGACTGGTGCTCCTCGGCCTGGGCCTGCTGATTGGCGGGCTCTACGACCGATATCGGACAATGCGCGAGCTCGGCCAGCGGCGGCAGGAACTCTACGACGAAGGCCTGCTGAAGACGCCATCGGAGCGCCGGACATCCCCCAACATGATCGCCTCGCTCCTCCTGCTCCTGGGCGGGCTGCTGGTCCTGCTCGGCATCGTCGCCCGGACGGGCCCCTTCGGCTGAGCGCCGCCGGCGCAGCGGTCGGCTAGACACCGAGGGTCTGCGCCTACGCGCAGGTGGTCGCCTTCGCGCGGTTCGACATCCCTGCAAGAGGCGGCCGGACCATATCGACCACCTGGTGGCGCCGATCGCACGTGGCCGCCAAGGCTACGTTTCTTCCGGCGCCTGCGCGTCCTGCAGTTCGGCGTCGATGTCGCGGTTCTTGTCGCCCGCGACGGCGGGATTCTTCAGCACGATGCCGTGCAGGACGAAATGCGCCGTCAGGCCGGCGGTGAGCACCGGCATGGCGTTCATGATCGGGGTCCCCGTAATCATCAGCACCACCACGGCCATCGTGGCTGGAAACGGGAACAGCGCGCAGGGCACTGCCGCCATCAGGCAGCCCACCGCCATCATCGGCGGAATCGCCGGAACGAGTTGCGAGACGGCGATTCCTATCGCCCCCCCGGCGAACAGCAGCGGAAAGATTGGCCCCCCCACGAAACCGCCGGCAAGCAGCAACGCCAGCACCAGCAGCTTGACCAAGGCCGCCGCAACCACGAAGCCGGTCGCCAGGTGGTCGCGGTCATTGACCACCTGCTGCAGCCCATCCGTACCCAGGAACAAGGTGGCGGGCATCGCCATGGCCACCAGACCCGCGATCAGCCCGATCGCAGTGCAGCGGATGATGGGCTTGTCACGTAGAGGCGTCAGCAGTTTCCCAAATGCCCGCTTTGAAAGGGCAAAGACCATGGCGACGATGACGCCGACGATCCCCAACAGGAACCCTGCGAGCAGGTGCCACTGTTGCAGCTGGTATACAGGAAGGTGGAGCAGGCGGAGGAGTTCAGAGAAGCGGTTACCTCCTGCCGTGTAGAACAGACCGAACCCAATCAGGGCCGAGACTGCGATGATCGCCAGCGTGCCGTAATAGTACAGGGATTGACGGTGCTTGAACTCCAGCGCCATCGGAATCATAGCGAAGGGACTGGTGAACAGACCGCCATAGGCTCCGGCGACGCCGCTGATCAGGTTGGTGCGCATGACCGCCTTGGGAAGCCGCCTCTTCTTCGCGATCCAGACTCCCAGTCCGCCGGCGAGGATGCCGGTGTGGCCCTCCGGTCCGAGGGGAAAGCCCCCCACCAGCGACGGGACGGACACCAGCAGGGCGCCGATCAGGGAATTGGTGGCCATGTCGCCTTTGGGGATGGCGGCGAACAGGTCCACCTCCTCGGCGGACATGAACCTGTGGATGATCCCTACAAGCAGCCCGGCCAGCGTCGTGATGACGACGATGCGGATGGGGCCAGACCACGGAATGAGGGACATCTGTCCCGGCCAGACCAAGTGAATCAGGACCTTGTTCACGATCGCGACGTAGATAAATGCGCCAACCGCCGCGAGCGCCCCCGACAAGACGCCCCATCCGAACCGGACCCAAAAGTCGGGCGACCTGGCATAGCCAATCGGTTTCACGGTCGCATCCAACGCGGCGACGGGCACGGAAGGCGCCTGAGGGGTCATTTGGATGGCTCCGATTGCACTTGTGCGCTGGCCCGGAGATGACGAGCCCTGACCGTTGCGTGCTACCAAGTCCGCCCGCCCACAATAATCCGGCCAAACCCGGAGTGCTGTCGGGCAGGCTAGAGCTGCAAGGCTAAACTAACCCGTCCCCGGATCTTGCTGTTTGGCCTGCACGGACCTGCCCGTAAGATTGATTTCCCCCAAGCGTCACAGGTTACTGGCCACTGCGGCGATCCAACACCGCAACGCGGTCATGATGAACGCAGGGCCATTGTCAGAACCAACATGGACCGACCGCTCGCTCCGCCTCGTCTAGTATTCAGGGGAACCATGGCGAGTACCGACGCAGGCTTCCTGCGCTATGCTCGCTTCGGTGAAGACCACGAAATCGGCCAACTCGTGGAACTCTGCTTTATGGCCGGGCCACGGCGACCTTGACCGGTGACACACCGTCCTTCGCCCGCGTCCGCGCCAGGTCCCTGAAATCGCCCCAGTTTTGGGGGCGCTGTGGACCCATGAAGGTGATGTCTCCTGCGAGGCGCGTGTCGACCGCGTGTCCCAGGATCGCACCCGCGCCCGAATCCCAGGCCTCGATGACGAAGGTCGCTTGGCCGGCGCGCCCAAGCATGAACCTTTGGTGACCACCGACGCCTGAGCGCCGCGAAGCGGACCGGGCCTTTCGGTTGAGGCCAGCGGCCTCCATCCGCGCTCCGGTCGGGTCGCCGGAACACCGCGGGTTTGCGCCGATGTGCAGTGCGCCTCGCTGCCCGGACTCTGCGGTCCCTGCGAGAGGCGGGAGTCTGAGATGAACGACGTGTTGGTGCGCATCGGGAGCAACCTCGTCGAACGGGTCACTGGGCCGATGCACCTACGGGTCTATCTGTAGCCGCTGATGGCGGCAGTCTTCGCGGTCATCGAGGGCTTGAAGGACGCCAAGGTCGGCCGGTCACCGTATTTCTGGCTGCTGCTGTCCCAGCCAGCCGACCGGGCCGCCACGATCCGAAACGGATGGCGCAGCGTCGGCAAGGTGTTTGTCCTGGCCCTGGTGCTGGACGCCATCTACCAGTTCATCGTCCAGGGATTCATCTATCCGGGTGAGATGGTGATCGTCGCCGTACTGCTGGCGATCGTGCCCCATCTGGTGGTGCGGGGTTTGGTGACGCGCCTCGCGTCGCAGATCTTGCGCAAGCGTCAGGCCATCGCTTCGACGGAAGCGCCGCCGTTCGATCAGCTCCCGAAGCGATAATGGGCGACCAGGATCGGGCCGCTCATGGTCAGGTTCTGCAGCACGCCGCCATCGTGGGGCTGATAGTCCATGTATCGCCAGCCGATGCCGATATCGCCCCAGAAGTAGGTGTAGGCCAACTGACCTGAGGCCTGCCAAGTGAGTTTCGAGCCTCCCGTGCCCACGTCGCCGTAATAGACCAGCTTCCAGCGGCTGGCGCCGAGCGCGGACTCGCCGCGAACGCCGGCGATCCCGTCCCAGATGTTGTCGCTCGCCGAGCGGGTTCCCGTGCGAGGAAGATCGGCGACGGGCCCCTGGAAGCTCCAGTCCAGGGTGTTGTCGGACCCCAGATAGCGGAACCCGGCGAACAGCTGGACGAAGTTGCGCTCGTTGCGGAAGACGTCGTAGCCGCCGCTCAGGGTCCAGAGGGTGGTCTTCGGCTTCAGCTCGCCGCCCACGCTCACGGGGAACTCGCGGCCAAGCGGACCCGTGACGTCACGGACGTGCGATCCCGACTGCGCGAGCGACAGATAGATGAAGTCGGTCTGCGCCGAGAAGCGTCCTCGCCGCGCCTCCGCCGCGCCCATGAAGCCGAACTTGAACGCGCTGAGGACGTCCCCAAAGCTGGCGTCGAAGGTTGCATCGATGGTGCTGCGCGAACCGACCGGGGGTGTGAACGCCACCGAGCTCTTGACGGAGGCGAACCAAAGATAGGGGACAGCAGTCACGCGCCACTGGGGATCGACGGGCCTGACCGGCATGGTCCGATACGCGTCGGGACCGGGCGCCGTTGCGGACGGCGGTGGCGGCGCGGCCTGGGCGAAGGTCGCGGCCAGGAGCCAGGCGGCTCCGGCGAGCGGCGGCAAGGCGGAGTGGACGTGGCGGGACATTTGGCCTCCTGCGGGACGAGGATCGCGCCGCCTGTTCAGGAGGTCCGCGCCAGAGGGCGGAGACCAAACGGGCGCCTGGACCTTGGCCGTGAGCATCGCGCCGGGGGGGCGACCTGCCGATTGGGGTAATCCACGGGTCGGGGGGCGGAATCCACCGAGCTTTGCCGGAACCGAGCAGCGTCCGCCGCGGCCACAGGCCGCGCCTGTGGTTCCTTCTCAGCGAACCGGAGCAGTGAGAGGGATAGGCAGGCGCGCTGTCCGCGTGGGAGATCGAGTCCGCATGGCTTTCGATGCTGAACCTGGAGGCGATCCCAGAGGTCCCTGGTGTCCCAAATGCCAGCGACCGATCCTCGCGGGCGAGAACTCGACCATCATGCATTCCGCCTCGGATCCTTACGGCGACAAGGGGATCGGCGGCCGCCGCTGGCACAGCGAATGCGCCCGGCCCTATTGGGACAAGATGTCCAGTCTGCTCGATCGTCTGAAGAACATGGGCCTCTAGCTGCGCCGCGAGGCGTCGAACACCACCTGGTCGTAGCGCCAGAGCTGTTGGAAGAACACGCCGACGTCCGCCTGCCTTGCCTTGGCGCCGGCGATCTCACCGATGGTGCGGTGACCATCGACGCCGGCCAGGAGCCTGGCCTGGGCCGCGTCTATCGGCATCACGAGATCAGGATAGGTGTGGCCGCGGTTGATCAGCACGGCGGCCGCCCCCGGCGGCAGATTCTGCATCACTTCGATGGTGTCGGGTAGGCGGATGGGAACGAGATCGGCCCAGTCATCTCCGTCCAGCCCTTGCGGCCCCGAGCGGGCCGGCGGATCCCTTCGATACGCCAGGAGGCTGTGGCGGACCATGGTCCCGCGGAACAGCTCCATGGCGGCGTATTGATCCTCCGACCCTAGCGCCATGAGCTTGCGCCTGTGGGGCGTGGAGGAGGGCGATCCGCACTGCGGCAGGTATGGAGCCTGGCGCAGCCAGCGGCCGAAGCACAGCCCCGCTCCCTTCAGCAGATCCAGCAGCTGCGGAACCGAATACGCTCGGTCCTGGGGGTGGAGCAGGGCGTCCGCCAGCCCCGCTTCGGTGCGGAAGTCAGGCGAGTTGCGCAGCAACGGCGCGATGGGGTGGTCGCGCGGCAGCGCCTGGAGGACCTGGGCGAGCTCGCCGATATCCTCAGTTGTCGCGCCGAGTCCGAGCCTGCGGCCATAGTCCTGGAGCAGATAGACGCCGGCGCGGCCGTAGGGGGCATAGACCATGAGATGCAGGGCCCCGGCGGGCGCCAGGACGCCCCGCAGCGCCCTTAGTCCTGCGTCGGGATCGGGCAGGTGGTGCAGGACCCCGGTGCAGACGACGTGCTCGAAGTCCCGGCCGAGCTCTCCCGCGCCTTCGACCTCGAGCTGCCGGAGCTCGAGGTTGTCCAGTTGGTATTTCCGCTTCAGCCCCTCGGCGAAGGCGAGGCTCGTTGCGCTGACATCGATGCCCGTGACCTGTGCGGCCGGCCAGCGAAGGGCGTACCTCGCCGCCTGGCTCGTTCCGCAGCCCGCCACCAGGATGCTGCGGTCCTCGCGATAGGGCTCGGCGGGCCAGAACAGATGGGAGTCCGCTCTCCGGCGGCTGTCGTCCCAGAGGTCCTGGTAGCCTTCCAGGTCGTCCACCGCCGGCGGATAGGGGTGCCGCTCGTAGAAGGCGCTGACCCGGTCGTCCGGGCCAGCGCCTTCGTCTGCCGAGGCTTGGGTAAGGACGCTCAAGCTGCGCCCGCCTTCACCCTGGATCCGCTCAGCTGTGGGGCTGGGTAACCTGCGCCATTACGGCGTCCAGATTGAACGACGCCGGCTTCTGGCGCGGCGGGAACTTTTCGAAATCCGCCAGTTGCCCCGCGATGACCTCCTGCATCAGGTACATCTGCGGCACGTGATCGACCATCCAGTCGAAGTAGGTGTTGGAGTTGAAATCCGCCCGCTCGAAGGGGTCGCGACGCAGGTTCACGATGTGGGGCAGGCGGAGCTTCACGAACGGCTCGGCCCACTGCTGCATCGTGTTGGCCCGCTGGACCGAAAGGTTGAATTTGTAATCGCCCACCCTGACGGCGATCACGTCACCGTCGTCGCTGAAGTAGACGATCGCGTTTCGCGGGCTCTCGGCGGTCTTGCCGGTGATGTACGGAACCTGATTGTAGCCGTCGAGGTGGACCTTGTAGTTCATCGACCCGACCTTGCAGCCATCGAGCAGCTTCTGGGTGACGTCCGGATCGCCGGCCGCGGCCAGGAGCGTCGGGAACATGTCGATGTGCGAGACGATGCCGTTCAGGATCGTGCCGGCCTTGATCTGGCCCGGCCAGCGCATGAAGCACGGCACCCGCCAGCCGCCTTCCCAGTTGGAGTCCTTCTGGCCGCGGAAAGGCGTGTTGGCGCCGTCGGGCCAGGTGTCGTTCTCCGGACCGTTGTCGGTGGAGTACATGACGATGGTGTTGTCGGCGATGCCGAGCTCGTCGAGCTTGTCGAGCATCATGCCGATCTGCTCGTCGTGGACCACCATCCGGTCGCTGTAGGGGTCCTGTCCGCTCTTGCCGAGGTTCTTCTCGGCGACGTGCGTCCGGAAGTGCATCGCCGTGGCGTTGTACCAGAGGAAGAACGGCTGGCCGGCCTTCGCCTGCGTCTCCATCCAGGCGAGCGCCGCGTCGGTGATCTCCTCGTCGATCGTCTCCATCCGCTTCTTGGTGAGCGGGCCGGTGTCGACGATGGTCTGGCCGCCCTTGCCGTCCGCCTTGCAGTGCAGGACGCCGCGGGGACCGAACCGCTTCTTGAACGCCGGGTCCTTGGGATAGTCGGGAAGCTCCGGCTCCTCCTCGGCGTTCAGGTGATAGAGGTTGCCGAAGAACTCGTCGAAGCCGTGCACGGTCGGCAGATATTCGTCCCGGTCGCCCAGGTGGTTCTTGCCGAACTGGCCGGTGGCGTAGCCCAGCGGCTTCAGCAGCTCGGCGATGGTCGGATCTTCTTTCTGCAGGCCCACCGTCGCCCCGGGCATGCCGACCTTGGTCAGCCCGGTCCGGATCGGGTTCTGCCCAGTGATGAAACAGGCGCGCCCCGCCGTGCAGCTCTGCTGGGAATAGTAGTCCGTGAAGGTCACGCCTTCCTCTGCCACCCGGTCGATGTTCGGCGTTCGGTAGCCCATCATGCCGCGGCTGAAGTGGCTGATGTTCCAGATGCCGATGTCGTCGCCCCAGAGAATCAGGATGTTGGGCTTTTTTCCGGGCATGGGTTGGGTCCTTCAGGGGCTGCGCCCGCCTAGTCGGGCGACGGCGGCCAGCAATGGACCGCCGCGCAGGGTCCGCGACATCGGCGCCAACCCTCACCCGCTCGCGGGCGCAACCCTGACGCCGGACGCGGCGTTCGCTGGTGGCTGGCTGGGCGCGCCAGCCTCACTCTCGATCTCGGCGACCGCGGCCTTCATGGCGGATTGGTCAACGAGGATCGAACCGGAGTCCGGCCGGTCCAGGTCGAGGATGACGCCGAACGCCAGGGTCAACAGGATCAGGACCACAGTGGACACGAGCCGGTAGCGCAGGTCCGCGTGGGCAGCCAGGCCCATGAGAAGGGCCGCCACAAGAGCGAAAAGGACGAGGATTCGAAGGACGCCCACCGGCACCCGGTTGTCCCGCGCCGCCACGCGTGAGGCGTTCAGCTCGAACATCTCATTCATCGATTGGACCAGGGGAGCATTGACGCTGGGTGTGGGGTTGGTCCGCACCACGGCCTGGACCTCCCGCCAGATCACGCCTTGGCGCGAGGAGCTTTCGCGCTGGATGGCGGAACGCCGCCCCAGCTTCGCGTCGGGGCCTGGAAACTGCGCGCGCAGGCGGGCGTACCTCAGCAACTCCTGGCTCAGGGTCGTCCGCCAGGGCTCCTGTATGAGCTGAGCGCGGAGATAGGCCACGCTGATCGCGTTGGCCTCCTGCACGACCAGCTTCTGGCGTACGTCGAAACGCTCCTGGGCGGCTCCGAAGGTGAAGGCAGTCAACAGGCCCAGGAGGGCCAGCGCCGCGCCGACGGTGGAACCCACGACTTCGAGCCGGCCATCGCCGAGGTTCCGACCGAGCCAGAACCCCAGCTCATGGGCGATCACGAGGCTCGCCGCCAGCGTCAGTCCGATGATCCAGATGGGGAGGTGGTCGAGCCAGGCCATCAGTGGCCAGCGGCCGCCGTGCGCCGCAGCGCCTTCGCCGCGGGAGTTCGTCCGGTCTCGGTCATCGGCAGTCGTCCTGGCCGTGCCCGCGGAGCTTGACCGTCGCCGCGGACGCAGGGGATCAGGCGCTTTACCGAGCTCAAACTCCTGGAACACGCAGAACGCGGCCTCGACTCCGGTTTCATCGTCGACTTCCGTGCGGTCTCGACCGGATGCGCCGGTCCCGCCCCGCGTGCTGATCTGCTGCGCCGGAGGCCCTCCCATGGATGGCTTGCTGAAGCCGTTCGCCGCAACCGTCGCCGTGGGGTGCGAGGTGGTGGCCGTCACCATCATCGCCGTAGCGGCGCTCGCCGCGGCGTCTCAGCTGATCTGGCGCGTGCGGACGCTGACCCAGGCCGAGGTCAAGAACGCGATCTGGCGTCGCTTCGCACGCTCGATCATCCTGGCCCTGGAGTTCGCCCTGGCTGCGGATGTCGCCAGGACCGCGTTCTCGCCGACCTGGAACGAGCTTGGCCAGTTCGTCGTGATCGCCTTGGTCCGCACCTTCCTGAACTACTATCTCGAGCGCGACCTGGAGGGCGCCCGAGCGTTGGTCAAGGCCGCGAAGGAGGGCGGATGATCGCGCGCCTGGAACAAGGGCGCTCGACCTGATCCGCTTGGGTTAGGATGCGGAGGCCAAGAGGGGAGGGCCGATGCGCAAGGGATGGTGGCTGGCGTGGGCGGTGACCTGCGCCGGGGTCGTGGCTGGGGCCGGACGGCCCGTCGTCGCCCATGCGGAGTCTATGGACGCCGATCGACTTGCCCGCCTGCAGGTCGCGATCGAGCGTGAGGAGGGGGTCCGGGCGGTCAAGCGGCTGCAGTATGCCATGGCGCACGACCTCGAGGAGGGCCGCTGGCGCGCCCTAGGCGTCCTGCTGTCCGCCAAGGCGACCGGGCGGTTTCCGGAGGGGAATGTCGAGGGACGCCCGGCTCTGGTGCGTCGTTTCATGGCCGAGGCGGGGCGGGCGCGGGAGGGTCTCGCCGGGGGCCAGCTGAACGAGCACCTGCTGCTGCAGCCCATCGTCACCCTGGGCCCTGACGGTCGCACGGCCAAGGCGACCTGGCACGAGGTCGCGATGACCGGCCGCCGCGGCGGGACGGCCGGATGGTCCGGCGGGGTCTGGGAGAACGACTATGTGCTGGAGGGCGCCGTCTGGCGGATCTCGGCGCTGCGGCTCTTCCAGCAGTACCGGGGGGCCTACGGCGATGCGGGCTTCAAGGCGCCGGCCAAGTGGGGCATCCCCTATCATTTGCAGGCGGCCCACGTCGGGGTGACCATCCCGCCCGGCGCCCTCGAACCGGAGCCGGGCGCGGCGCCGCAGCTCGCCGATCTGGAGCGCCGGGCCCAGCGCCTGGGAGACGAGGCGGCGGTGGCCAATCTGCAGCACGCGTTCGGCTACTACCTCGATCGCAAGCTCTGGGACGACGCCGCCGACCTCTTCGCGCCGGACGGCGATCTGCAGCTCGGCCCGGGGCCCAAGGCTTCCGGTCCAACCCGCATTCCTGATGCGCTGGCTGCGGCCTTTGGCGGGCCCGGGCTGAAGCGTGGGGAGATGTTCGATCACATCCTCCTGGGCACGGTGGTCGACCTGTCCCCCGACGGTGATCGGGCCCGGGCGTGGACCACCTCCCTCGGCATGATCGGCCAGACCGGCCGGGGGGCCCGCTGGGAGCTCGGAACCTTCGAAACGAGCTTCGTCAGGCAAGGCGGCGTCTGGAAAGTCAGGGCCCTCCGCTTCCGTCCCCGCATGACCGCCGACTACGACAAGGGTTGGGCCGGGGGAGCCGGCGTCGTCATCGCATCACCCGCGCCCGCAGGTTTCGTAGATCCCGGACGCGTCGGCGCGCCGGCCGCCTCGCATCCCGCCAGGGCCGCCTCGGTTGGGGAAGCCGAACGCCTCGCCCGCGCGGCCATCGCGGTGGACGCGGTCGAGAACCTCAACAGCGCCTACGGCTATTACATCGACGAGGACGACTGGGACGGCATGGCCGACA
Organism: uncultured Caulobacteraceae bacterium; assembly: GCA_964614675.1. Lineage (GTDB taxonomy): Bacteria > Pseudomonadota > Alphaproteobacteria > Caulobacterales > Caulobacteraceae > JANWHQ01. The sequence goes on from CAZTMF010000011.1 coordinate 15,947, forward strand.
TCTTCGCCCGCGGCGGCTCCAAGGAGATCTCGGGCGTCGGCGTCTATGTCGGCGCCGAGCGCATCCGCCAGGTGCTGAAGCTGCGGGGGCCCAATGGCGGCCGCAGCCCCCGATTCTACACCATCCATCAGCTGACCCAGCCGGTGATCCACGTCTCGGACGATGGCCTCTCGGCCCGCGCGCGGCTTCGGCTGTTCCAGCTGGGGGGCGCCGCAGACGGCTCGTCCGGCGCCTGGATCGGCGGGATCTACGAGAACACGGCGGTGTTCCAGGACGGGGAGTGGAAGTTCGGCGTCCAGGACCTGCATCACATCTACAATGCGTCCTACCGTGGAGGCTGGGCCCGCGTGGCCGAGCCCGGCGACCGGGGCGGTCCGCGCTCCAGCGGCATCGCCGACAAGCTGCCGCCCGATCGGCCGATCCGGGTGCAGCGCCAGTTCGCCTTTCCCGACATCGTCGAGCCGGCGTTCCACTACACCAACCCCGTCAGCGGCCGCGCGCCGGGGGAGCTGCTGCCCTGAGGGACGGAAGTCCTTCTGGCCTCGAAGGCATGCATCCGATCCGCCGACCGGCGGGAACTAGGGTTCAGAAGGGCGGCGGGAGCGTCGTCCGGGACAGGAGCTGACCCATGGAAGAGTTCGCCTGGCGCTTTTGGTGGCTGATCTTCCCGATCATGTGGTTCGCGTTCGGGATCGTCGGCATGGCGCTCAAGCATCAGCGCGACCGCGACACGCTCGAGCTGATGAAGACCTATGCCGAAAAGGGCAAGGACCCTGCCGAGATCGCCAAGGTCTTCGGCGATGCGCCGTCCGGCTGGGACAGCCGCTGGGAGCGTCGCTGGGCGCGGCGCGCCTGGCGCTACACCCCCTACGGCGCCTGGCAGAGGGCGATCATGGCGGCCTGCGTGGCCGGCGGCTTCTGGTTCGCCAGCTATTATATTGACTGGCCGTGGTACGGGCCGGGCCTGTCCATCGTCGCCGTCATCATGACGGTGGTGGCCGTCGGCGCGCTCATCAGCGCCATCTTCGCCAGTCTCTTCGCCTCGCGAGGGTCGCAAGTGTAGCGGCTGTCTCTCGACCGGACGCGGCCCAGCCTTACGAAGATTTCATTCACCCGGCTGCATCCGCCCAGGGTCTTCGAAGCCTCTTAGCTGATAAAGGCGAAGCACGGGACTTCGTCACATCGGGAAAGGGCGTCGAAATGGATGCAGGTTCAATTGGTGCGCTGACCGCGCCGATCGGCTCGATCATGTTCTTCGGGATGATCGCGGCCATCGTGATCGTGCCGCGCTGGCTCAAGGTGCGTGAGCGGGAGTCGCTTCAGGCGACGATCAGGGCGGCTATCGAGAAGGGCCAGCCGCTGCCGCCTGAGATGATCGAGGCGATCAGCCGGGACGCCCGTCCGACGCCGTCGGGGGGCCGCGATCTCAGGACGGGCGTCATCCTGCTGTGCGTCGCCGCGGCCTTCGTCGCCATGGGCTATGCCGGAGGCTACCTCGGCGAGGACGATACGGACGCCTTCGGCTGGCTGGTCGGCGTGGCCGCGTTCCCCGGCTTCGTGGGCCTGGCTTTCCTGATCATGGCGTTCCTGAACCGCGGCAAGGGCAAGATCTAGCCGCAGCACCGCAAACGAGGGGCATTGGCTCGGCCGATGGCTGACGTCGCCGACATCGCAGGCCTGCACGACGTCGAGCTCGCCGCTCTGGCGACCGCCGGTCAGCGCGCCGCGTTCGGCGAGCTGGTGCGCCGTCACGGTTCGGCCGTGCGTGCGCTGCTGCGCCGGATGGGCGCCGATCCGGCCCTGGCCGACGACATCGCCCAGGACGCCTGCCTGGCGGGCTTCGAGCGGATCGCGGAATTCCGCGGCGAGGGGACCTTCCAGGCCTGGCTGAAACGGATCGCGACGCGGCTCTATCTGAAGCGCGTCAAGCGGACCCTGGCCCAGTCGCTGGTCCAGGAGGCCGCCGAGGTCGGGTCGGACGTGGCGCATGGCTTTGTGGACGCCCGGCTGGATCTCGACGAGGCGCTGAAAAGCCTGCCCGAGGCTGAGCGGGTGTGCGTTTCACTCTGCTATGGCGCCGGCTTCTCGCACGTCGAGGCGGCCGAGCTCTTGAACACACCGTTGGGGACGGTCAAATCCCATGTCAAACGTGGTCTGGATCGGCTTAGGGCGAAACTCGCCGGGGGGCCTGGCGAGACGGGGAGACAGGTCAATGGCTGACCCCGAGTTCGAAAAGCGGCTCAGCCGCATGTTCGGCGAGGCGCCCGCGTTTGCGGACGCCGACGTCTTCGCGCGCGGAATCGAGGACCGCCTCGCCCGTTCCTGGACGCTGCGGCGCCTGATGATCGGGGCGGCGGGCATCGGGGGCGGGGTGATCGCGGCGGCCCAGATGGTGGGGGGCCACTTCGCCAAGGCCGCCTCCGGCTTTTCCACCGCCTCGGCGGAGGCCGTCCAGCGCGGCGGCCAGGCGATCGGCCAGCTGCGCTTCCTGTCCGATCTGCCCATCGGCGGCGAGGTGATGTGGGTAGGCATCGGCTTGGCCGTCCTGGCCGTTGTACTGATGGCGGCCCGCGCCATCGAGGAGTTCTAGGTGTCTGCTCAACGCGAAACCCAGAAGCGGCTCGCCGCCCCGGACATCACGGCGATGAAGGGCAGGACGCCGATCGTCTGCCTGACCGCCTACACCGCGCCCATGGCCGAGCTGCTGGACCCGGTCTGCGACATCCTGCTGGTCGGCGATTCGGTGGGCATGGTGGTGCATGGCCTGGACAACACCGTGGGCGTCACCCTGGAGATGATGATCCTGCACGGCCAGGCGGTGATGCGCGGCTCGCGCCGGGCGATGGTGGTCGTCGACATGCCCTTCGGATCCTACGAGGGCGACCGCGACACCGCCTACGCCAACGCCGTCAGGGTGATGAAGGAGACCGGCGCCCAGGCCATCAAGATCGAGAGCGGCGCGGCTATGGCCGACACCATCTCCTATCTGACCGAGCGCGGCGTGCCGGTGATGGGCCACGTGGGCCTCAGGCCCCAGTCTGTGCTGGTCGACGGCCGCTTCCGCGCCCGCGGACGCACCAACGCCGAGCACGACGACGTCATAGGCGAGGCCAAGGCGGCTCAGGCCGCCGGCGCCTTCGCCGTCGTGGTCGAGGGCGTGGCGGAACCCCTGGCGCGCACCGTCACCAAAGAGCTCGATGTCCCGACCATCGGCATCGGCGCCTCGCCCGCCTGCGACGGCCAGGTGCTGGTGACCGACGACATGCTGGGGCTGTTCGACTGGACGCCCAAGTTCGTGCGCCGCTACGCCGACCTGAGGAGTGAGATCGACAGGGCCGTGCGGGCCTACGCCGCAGACGTCCGCGACCGCCGCTTCCCGGGAGAGGCGGAGACCTACCAGCTGATCCGTCGCGCATAAGGGTGTCGAGGCCCGCCGGCCGATACGCCACGCCTGCGAACTTAGCTTCCGTTGCGGCGCAGGCGCCTTGCCGCTAGGGTCGCGCCGCCCAGCGATCCGGACCCGGAGCCCCAGCGTTTGACCGACTTTCTTGAAGAGATCGAGGAGCAGCTCCGCTCGGATCGAT
>CAZTMF010000012.1:0-19356 GCA_964614675.1 uncultured Caulobacteraceae bacterium
GCACCAGCCGGAGGGACTCGCCGCGGTTAGGGCCCTTGCGGCCGTGAGGCCGGACCTGCCCCAGGTCGCCTGTTTCGACACGGCCTTCCATTGGAGCCAGCCGCCGGTCGCACAATGGATCGGCCTGCCCCGATCTCTGCGGGACAGAGGTGTGCGCCGCTATGGCTTCCACGGTCTTTCGTACGAGCATGTCGCCCGCCGCCTCGCCGTGCTGGATCCTGAACTGGCCCGCGGCCGCGTCGTCGTCGCCCACCTCGGATCCGGCGCGAGCCTCTAAGCCATCCGGGCTGGCGCCAGCGTCGAGACCACCATGGGCTTCTCGCCGCTCGACGGACTGCTTATGGGCACGCGCCCAGGGCGCCTCGATCCGGGGGTCGTGCTCTTCCTGCTGCAGCATGAGGGCATGAACGCCATCGAGATCGAGGACCTGCTGTACCGTCGGTCCGGCCTGCTCGGCGTCTCGGACCTCAGCAGCGACATGCAGACACTGCTGTCGAGCGACGCTGCGGCCGCCGGCGAAGCCGTAGAGCTCTTCGTCCATCGCGCCGCCCTGGAGGCGTCCGCCGTGGCGACCGCCATGGGCGGGCTGGACGGCATCGTCTTCACCGGCGGGATCGGGGAGAACAGCGCCGAGATCCGCGCCCGCATCGCGGGGCGACTCGCGTGGCTCGGACTCGGGCTGAGCGAGACCGCCAACGCGGGCTCCGGCGAACGGCGAATCGATGGAACAGGCAGCCGCCTGCGCGCCTGGGTGATCCCCACGGACGAGGAGAAGAACATCGCACGGCACGTCCTGGAGGTTCTCGCCGCTTGATCCACCGCAAGGCGCCAGCGTGCGGCCCGGCGCAGGGTGTGGACGGATCAAAGGAGCCCGCCATGTCCTTCGCCGCCATCCTCACTCACGTGGAAGTGGACCCCGTCGCCGAGCCGCGGCTGAAGCTGGCGGCCGACCTCGCCAATCAGTTTGGCGCCGCCCTGATCGGCGTCGCCGCCGAGGTCTTCGAGACGCCTTCCATAGCCGCCACCATGGGCTACGTGGATGGCGAGACCCTAGTCGCCGAAGCCCATGCCGTCGAAGAGGATCTGCAATTGGCCGAAAAGCGGTTCGACGCCGTGGCCAGGACCGTGATCGCCGGTTCGGATTTCCGCTGCGGAGTCGGCATGCCCGGCGAACTGGTGGCCCAGCAGGCGCGCGCCGCGGACCTCATCGTCTGTGGCCCGCGCCATGCGGACAGATGGGGCCTGCACAACCACGCCGACGCCGGCGACGTTCTGATGGACGCGGGGCGGCCGGTGCTGGTGACGCCGGACGGCCTCGCCAAGCTTGACGCCTCCAGCGTCCTGATCGCCTGGAAGGACACCCGCGAGTCCCGCCGCGCCCTTCGGGACGCCATGCCCTTCCTCGAACGCGCCAAGCAAGTGCTGATCGCCGAAGTCTGCGAGGAGAACGACGAAGCCGACGCCCGCGCCCGTGTCGGCGACGTGGCCGAGTTCCTGGGCCGCCATGGCGTCAAGGCCTCCACCGCCGTGCGGGAGCCCGGCAAGGGCGCGCCGGCCGTGGCCCTGTTCCAGATGGCCGAGATGCAGGACGCCGGCCTCATCGTCGCCGGCGGCTATGGCCACGCCCGCCTGCGCGAATGGGTGTTCGGCGGCGTCACCCACGACCTGCTGTCCGGGCAGACCAAGGCCGCCGTGCTCCTGAGCCACTGAGGGCCGTCGCGCCGAAGCCCCAGAGTGAAGAACGGCTCCGCGGGTCCCCCGCCGCGGAGCCGATTTCGCGTTGTCGATCGCTGGACGATTTCCGGTTTGAGGCCGATCAAGGCCGCGCGTGAGACGCGGTTGCATTGTCCCGGCCATGTCCACTGCGGCCCACACCCCGGATCCGCACCCCCTCGAGGGGCTGAAGGTGCGGCGGCTGCCGTTGAACACCTTGCGCGAGAACGTCATCGCCTTGACGCGCGGCTGCAGGGCTCTTCGTCCCGAGCGCTTCGCCGGCTCGCGCAAGCTCCAGGTCCGCAATGGAAAGGCGACCCTCATCGCCAGCCTTGATATCGCCGAAGCCGGCGCCCTGCTGGCGGACGACGAGGTGGGGCTGACGGAGCCGGCCTTCCGGCGTCTGGGGGTCCAGGAGGGGCAGAGGGTCGAAGTCACGCCCGCCCGGCCGCCCGAAAGCCTCGACTGGGTCCGCGCCAAGATCGAGGGCCGAGTGCTCTCGCGCGAGCAGATGGCCGCCGTGATCGGCGACCTGTCGGCGCACCGCTATTCGGACATGGAGATCGCCGCCTTCCTGATCGCCTGCGCCAACTTCCTCACCGCTCAGGAGCTGGTCGACATGACCGAGGCGATGGTGGCGTCCGGCGCGCGGCTGACGTGGCCCTCGAAGCTCATCGTCGACAAGCACTGCGTGGGCGGGATCCCCGGCAACCGGACCAGCATCATCGTGACGCCGATCCTGGTGGCCCACGGCCTGACCGTGCCCAAGACCTCGTCCCGGGCCATCACTTCGCCGGCCGGCACCGCCGACACCATGGAGCAGCTGGCCCGGGTCGACCTCAGCGCCGACGAGATGCGGGCGACCGTCCATGCAGCTGGCGGCTGCATCGCCTGGGGCGGGCACGTGAACCTGTCGCCGGCCGACGACATCCTGATCTCGGTCGAACGGCCGCTGGGCGTGGACACGCCTGAACAGATGGTCGCCTCGATCCTGTCGAAGAAACTCGCCGCCGGCTCGACCCACCTCTTGATCGACATCCCCATTGGGCCCACCGCCAAGGTGCGCTCGATCGAGCAGGGGCATCGGCTGCGCAAGCTGTTCGAATATGTGGCCGGGTGCTTCGGACTGACCATCGAGATCGTCATGACCGACGGCTCGCGCCCCATAGGCCGGGGGATCGGCCCGGAGCTCGAGATCCGCGACGTGCTGGCGGTGCTGGATCGCGATCGCCATGCGCCGCAGGACCTTCGGGACAAGGCGCTGCGCCTGGCCGGCCAGCTCCTGGAGTTCGACCCCGGCCTCCGGGGCGGAGAAGGCGAAGGCCAGGCCCGCGAGCTGCTGGACAGCGGCGCCGCCCGCGCGGCCCTGGACCGGATGATCGAGGCGCAGGGGCCGTCCGGCCGCGACCGAAGCCTCGGCGACCTGGTGCACGAGGTTCCCGCGCCGAAGGACGGCGTCGTGGCGGCCGTTGACTGTCACCGGATCAGCCGGACCGCTCGCTTCGCCGGCGCCCCAACCGATCCGGGAGCCGGTCTGCTGTTGTTGAAACAGGTGGGCGAACCGGTCCGCAAAGGCGAGCCGCTTTGCCGTATCCACGCTTGCGAAGCCGCCGACTTCAGCTTCGCCGTGGAATGGGCCGGAGAAGACGCCGGTTTCTCGATCGCACCGAGGGGCACATGAGGGTCGCAGTCCATTGTTTCGAACCCTGCGCCGGGACCGGCCAGGCATTGGCCAAGGCGCTCGGCTTGCCGTTCGAGCTGGTAAGCACCCACCGCTTCCCCGATGGCGAGCTGCTGGTCACCGTCCCCGACGGCAAGCCGGACGTGGTGATCGCCCACCTGAGCCTTGATCGTCCGAACGAGAAGATCATCGAGCTGGCGCTGGCCGCGGAGGCCTGGCGGCGGCAGGGCGCGCGACGGCTGGTGCTCGTAGCGCCCTATCTGGCCTATATGCGTCAGGATCAGGCCTTCGAATTCGGCCAGGCGATCAGCCAGAAGGCCATCGCGCGCCTGCTGGGAGGCCTTTTCGACCGCATCGTCACGGTCGACCCGCACCTGCACAGGACGCACCGATTGGCGGACATCTTCGAGTCGATCCGTGCCGACGGTATCACCGCCGCGCCGGCCCTGGGCGACTGGCTGAGAGCCCGCGGCGGCGCGTCCAGCCTCTTGCTGCTGGGGCCGGACGAAGAGTCGACGCCGCTGGTCCAGGCGACGGCCAAGCGCTGCGGCGCCGGCTGGCTCACCTTCTTGAAGAGCCGCCAGGGCGACACGGACGTCGATCTGACCGTGAAGTCTCCCGAGGCCCTCAAGGACCGCAGGGTCGTCATCGTCGACGATATCTGTTCGAGCGGCGCCACCCTGGCTGCGACGGCGCGCAAGGCGCTGGAGCTTGGCGCACGGAACGTCCGCGCCCTGGTCGTGCACGCGCTCCTAGACGACCGGGCCGCGGCGAATCTTCGTGAGGCCGGGATCAGCGAGCTTGTCTCGACCGACGCCGTGCCCCATCCGACCAACTCTATCGCCCTAGCCCCCCTCCTCGCGAGCGCCCTGGCCGACGAGGTCCGCGCCGACCTGGTGCACGCATGAGCGTCAAGCTGCACTTCCATGGCGCCGCGGGCGGCGTGACCGGCTCATGTTTCCGCCTGGAGACCGGGGCGGCGAGCGTGCTGGTCGACTGCGGCCTGTTCCAGGGCCCCAAGACGGTCAAGGAGCTGAACTATCAGCGATTTCCGTTTGAACCGAAGGCGGTCGACGCGGTGCTGCTCACCCACGCCCATGTCGATCATTCGGGGCTGCTGCCCAAGCTGATGCTGAACGGGTTCGACGGCCCGATCCACGCCACAGCCGGCACGCGCGACCTTTGCGCGGTGATGCTGCCGGACGCCGGAGGGATCCAGGAACACGAGGTCGAGCAGCTGAACCGTCGTTTCCAACGCCGCGGCCGAGCGCCGGTGCAGCCGATCTACACGGCCGAAGATGCGCGCCGCTGCATGCGGCAGTTCTCCAAGGTCGCCTACGGCGACTGGGTGGAGATCGTTCCGAACGTGCGGGCGCGCTGGTGGGACGCGGGGCATATCCTGGGATCCGCCTCGATCGAGGTCGAGATCGGCGGCCAGGCGGCGACGCCCATGCGCCTGCTGTTCTCGGGCGACATCGGTCCCGGGCGCAGCGATTTCGCCGCCGACCCCACGTCGCCGTCCGGGGTCGATCACCTGATCATGGAGTCGACGTACGGGAAGACCGAGCGGCCGCCCCTGGCGGCCGAGGAGCGCCGCCGCCTGCTGGCCGGGGAAGTGGAGAAGGCCCACGCCGCAGGCGGGCCGCTGGTCATTCCGGCCTTCGCGGTCGAAAGGACCCAGGAGCTGATCAGCGACCTGCTCACTGTGATGGACGACGGCTCGGCGCCGAAGGGGCCGATCTTCCTGGATTCGCCCCTGGCCGTGCGGGCCACCGAGGTCTTCCTCGAGCGCGGCTGGAACGCCGAGGGGCAGAACCCCTTCGCCGGGCTGCGCGACAGCGGCCTCCTGCACACCACCGAGACGCCCGACGAGAGCAAGGCGCTGGAACGGGTCAGCGGATGGCACGTGATCGTCGCGGCCAGCGGCATGTGCGACGCCGGCCGGATCCGCCATCACCTCAAGCGGCTGCTCTGGCGGCCGGAGGCGACGGTGATGCTGGTCGGATACCAAGCGTCCGGCACGCTCGGCCGATTCCTCCAGCAGGGCCAAAGGCATGTGCGCATCCAGGGCGAGGACGTGCGCGTGCGGGCCACGATCCGCGTCCTGGAAGCCTACTCCGGTCACGCCGACGGCCCCGCCCTCACCGCCTGGGCCAAGGCGCGCCTTCCCATCGCCGGCCGTACGTTCCTGATCCATGGCGAACCGGAAAGCCGCAAGGCCATGGTCCAGCGGCTGGCCGAGGCGGGTTTTGATCCGGACCGGATCGAGACGCCCGAGATCGACGACAGCTATCGCCTGACCGGTTCGGCCTGCGAAACGAGCGAGGCTGCCAAGCGCCTGGCTCCGGGCGCCGCCGTCGACCTCGACTGGCACAACGCCCGCTCCAGATTGCTTCTGGACCTCGACGAAGCGCTGGAGGCCGCCGACGACGATCGCGCGCGCGCGGCCATCCTTGCCCGACTCCAGACGGGTTTGAAGCCGGGGGACTGAGAGGTCGCTAGGAGCCGACGGACTCGGCGAGGGCGCCGATGTCCTCGATCTTCACCTGCTCCAGCAGCCGCCTGGCGTCGCTGGCGCGGCAAAGCTCGGTCCCATGCGCCAGCAGAGCCGCAGAACCGCCGGCCACGCCGAAGCGGAACGCCTCTTCGATCGGCTTGTCCGAGGCGAGAGCCCAGACCATGGCGCCCAGGAAGCTGTCGCCCGCGCCGATCGTGCTTTGAGGGACGATCGGCAGGGCTCCTGCACGCAGCGCCCGGTCGCGTGAGACCAGGACGGCGCCCTCCGCTCCGAGGGTGAGCGCGATATTGCGGACGCCGGTGCGCTCGATCACGCCCCTGCACGCCGCCACCATCGCCGGCTCGCTGTCGAGCGGCGCGCCGGTCAGCTCGCGAAGCTCTCCCAGGTTTGGCTTCAACAGGAAGATCGGCTCCTGGACGGCGCGCTTGAGCGCGGGGCCCGAGCTGTCGAGGGCGAAGCGCACGCCCCAGCCCGCCACGATCTCGGCGACTCGGGCGTAGAAGTCCACGGGAACGCCGGGCGGCAGGCTGCCGCTGGCGCAGGCGATGTCAGGTTTGCCTTCGAGGTGCGCGAACACCTTCAGGCACTGCATCCATTCCGCGCCGTGGAGATGGGGTCCTGGCAGGACGAACCGGTATTGCTCGCGCGTTGTCTCGTCCACCACCGCCACGTCCTCGCGCGTCTGGCCCCGGATGGGGATGAGGACACTCTCAAGACCCTCCTCGTCCACCAGCTCCTTCAGGAGCTGTCCCACGAGACCTCCGACCGGATAGACGGCGGTCACATCCGCGCCGAGCCGACGTGCGACCCTGGCGACATTGATCCCGCCTCCGCCGGCGTCCCTACGCCCCATGCGGCACCGCAACTTGCTGCCGGACTCGACCCGCTCGGCGGACATCGAGACATCGATCGCCGGGTTCATGGTGAGAGTGACGATCTTAGGCATGGCGAATTCCCTTCGCCGCGAGTCTGGGTCAACGGCTCCCTTCACGCCTTGAGCAAGGTCAACGGGCGCGTGCGCACGGCTCGGTTGAGGCGCATCAAAGCGGTCGATTACGGCCCGGGATATCTGCGCGGGGACAAAGGAATGCCCCCATGGCCATCCATCTCTGCCAGCACGACCAATCCGCCGAAGACCCGTTCGCCCTTCCCTCCCGTCTCTCCCCGCGTCTCGCCCGCATTCGCGACTATTGGGCGAGCCTGCTCCGAGGCGGTGCGGAGATGCCGTTCGCCGACGACCTCAGGCCTCCGGACATGCCGGACATGGTGCATCGCACGCTGCTGATCGACGTCTTCGAGCGCCCGGCCCGCTTCCGCATCCAGAGCCTCGGCATGGCGCTTGGCCCAGACGCCCTCAACGGCCGTTTCCTGGACGACGTCCGCTTGCAGCCGCCGCTCGATTTCCTGCCTGCGCAGTGCAGCGCCACTGTCGAGGCGGCTGCCCCGACTTTCTTCCGCAGCGACGCCGAACGGCCGCATGCGCGCCTGCTCCTGCCCTTCTGGGGCGACGGCCGGATCAGCTTGCTGCTTGGAGCGATCGATTTCGCCTGACGGCGCCGGCTAGACGTCCTCGTCGTCGCACTGAGGAGACAGCGATCCGTCGCGGTGACCTAGGGCCCCAGAACGGCGCCAGCCGCGCGTGATCGTGACCGTCCCGCCGCAATACCGCGCCGCTCGGCGCGCGCCACCACCCGCAGGGTCGTGATCAGGCTCGATGGATTGACGCTGATGGAGTCGATGCCCCAGCCGACCAGGGCGGCGGCGAGGTCCGGATAGTTGGCGGGCGCCTCGCCGCAGATCCCCACATGGCGACCATTGCGCCTGGCGCCGACGACGGCCATGCGCAGCATCTCCATCATGCCAGGGTCGCGCTCGTCGAAATCGAAGGCCACGGTCTCCGAATCCCGATCCACCCCCAGGGTGAGCTGGGTCAGGTCGTTCGAACCGATCGAGAAGCCGTCGAACAGCCGCGCGAAGGCGTCGATGCGGATGACGTTGTTCGGAATCTCGCACATGACGAACAGCTTCAGGCCGTGTGCGCCGCGCTTCAGGCCGTTGCGCTCCAGGGCGGCGATCACCCGCTTGGCTTCGGCCTCGGTTCGCACGAACGGGACCATGATCCGCAGGTTCACGAGGCCCATGTCCTCGCGCACCCGCCGAAGCGCCGCGCACTCCAGTGCGAAACCAGCTGCGTAGGCGGGGTGATCGTAGCGGGACGCGCCGCGGAACCCCAGCATCGGGTTCTCCTCGTGCGGCTCGAAGCCGAGTCCGCCCAGAAGGCGTGCGTATTCGTTGGTCTTGAAGTCCGAGAGGCGCACGATCACTGGACGCGGATAGAAGGCCGCGGCGATGGTCCCCACCCCTTCGGCCAGCCGTTCCACGAAGAAGTCCGCCGGCCGGGCATAGCCTCGAGTGGCCCGCACGACGGCCGCCCTGGTTCGGCGCGAGGCGATCCTGTCCGGTTCGGCCAGGGCCATAGGATGGATGCCGATGTGGCGCTGGATGATGAACTCCATCCTCGCCAGGCCCACCCCGTCGCTCGGCAGGGCGGCCAGATGGAACGCCTCGCCAGGATCGGCCAGGTTCAACATGAGTTCGGTTTGGACATCCGGCAGGTCCGAAAGGTCGACCTCCGCGGATTCGAAGGGGACCCGGCCCGCATACACACGCCCGATGTCCCCTTCGGCGCAGGATACCGTCACCACGTCGCCCGTCTTGAGCGCCGAGGTGGCCGAGCCGGCGCCGACCACGGCGGGCACGCCGAGCTCACGGGCGACGATCGCCGCGTGGCACGTCCTACCACCCCGGTTGGTGACAATGGCGGCGGCGGTCTTCATGACCGGCTGCCAATCAGGCGACGTACTCTCGGAGACCAGCACGTCTCCAGGGCGGAAGGTCTCGAGCTCGTGGGCGGAGGAGATCACCCGGACCGCGCCGGCGGCGATCTTTTCGCCGACAGACCGGCCGGTGACGAGGGGCTCGCCGTGTCCCTTGATCGTGAAGGTCTGGACCGTCCGCGGTGCCTTTCGGGAGGCGACCGTCTCCGGGCGGGCCTGCACGATATAGAGTTCGCCGTCCTGCCCGTCCTTGGCCCACTCCACGTCCATCGGAGTCGGCCGTCCGGCCTTCAGCGAATAGTGGTCCTCGATGGCGATGGCGTAGCCGGCCAGCTGGAGCACCTCGGCGTCCGAGATGCAGAACCGCTCGCGCTCGCCACGGGCGACCCGGCCGTTCCTGGCGCCGGACCCTCTGCGCGAGTAGGTCATCCGCAGCTGCTTGCCGCCGAGGCGACGGCTCAGCACCGTCCGGAAGCCTTTTCGGTATGTTGGCTTGTGGACGTAGAACTCATCGGGATCGATCCGTCCCTGTACGATGTTCTCGCCCAGTCCATAGCCGCCGGTGACGAACACCACGTCGCGGAAGCCGCTCTCCGTATCCAGGGTGAAGATCACGCCGCTCGAGCCGACGTCCGAGCGGACCATCCTCATCACCGCCACCGAGAGGGCGACCTTGAAGTGGTCGAAGCCGTTGTCGATCCGATAGCCGATGGCGCGATCGGTGAAGATCGAAGCGAAGCAGCGGCGGCAGGCCTCAATCAGGGCCGCTTCGCCGGACACGTTCAGGAAGCTCTCGTGCTGACCAGCGAAGCTCGCGTTCGGGAGATCCTCGGCGGTGGCCGAGCTGCGCACGGCCAATGAAGCGCCCGGATCCGCCGCCTCGGCCAGCTCGTGATAGGCGGCGAGGATCTGGCGGCGGAGCTCCTTCCCACCGGTCGCCTCATAGACCACCTTCCGGGCCGCCGCGGCGCGTTCGGCAAGCAACACGACGTCGCTCTTGCCAAGCCCGTCCAGCAGGACGTGCAGGCTCTCCCAGGCGCCGGCCTCAGTCAGCGCATCGCGATAGGCGTCGGCCGTGATCGCGAAGCCGTCGGGAACGCGGACCCCCTCGGTCCGCAAGGCCGAGTAGAGTTCGCCGAGCGAAGCCGTCTTGCCGCCGACCCGCGCGACATCGTCCGAGCCGATGCCCTTGAACCAGAGGATGTACGGCGGCGGGGCCATGGCTTGCTCGGCGGGCGAAAGAGAAAGGGGCGCCCCCGGTCGGGGCCAAGGGACGCCCTCGCCAGCGGATTAGGCCGCCGACTTGACTTCGATCTTCTTGGCCTCGGGCTTGGCCGGGGTCGGGATCGACACTTTCAGCACACCCTTCGACATGTCGGCCTTGATGTCCTCGGCCTTCACCGTTGCGGGAAGCTGGATGCTGCGCGAGAAGGACCCGTAGCCCCGCTCGACGAAGTGGTAGGACCTGTCCTTCTGTTCGCTTTCGAACTTCTTCTCGCCGCTGACGGTCAGGACCCCGTCGATCACCGAGACACTGACGTCCTTCTCGTCCATGCCCGGCAATTCAATGGTCAGCTCGAGGCCGTCCTTGGTCTCGGCCAGGTCCATCTTGCACTTGATGTCGGCAAGGCCGCGGGTCGAGGCGGCGGCGGGGGTGAAGTCCTCGAAAAGCCGGTCGATCTCACGTTGCAGTGAACCGAACACGGTCGAGAATGGGCTGGTGTGGGCGGGAACGCCCTGTTTGACGGGGACTGGCGCGTTCATCGGAAATCTCCTTGGGTGCGCGAGCGACAGCCCATTCAAGCCTGCCTCCTTTCGAGTGGCCTTGACCCATCGCAATTCTCTGCCGCCCTGACAGGACGGGGCCTGCAGGAGCCAGACCCTCGCGCCGGCGAATCGCCGGAGCCCGCGCCCGACCGCTGCGGCCCAACGCCGCACACGCGCCAGGCTGCGCTGCTCCGCCGCGGTTAGGCCTTGGTCCGACTGGGGGATTCCTGGGCCCTTCGGCCACGTCCCGGATCAGGTCCTTCACTGACGGCACAACTTAGCGCTGAACAACCTCCGCCGGACCGACTATTGTTTGATGGTGCGGAGGCGGAAATGCTCCCTGGACCGAATCCGGATTTCCGACGCCTGTTCGAGGCTTCGGCCGGACTTTATCTTGTCCTCAACCCCGATTTGACCATCGCGGCCGCAAGCGACGCTTACCTGCGCGCCACCATGACCTCGCGCGATGCGATCCTCGACCGCGACCTCTTCGAAGTCTTTCCCGACAACCCGGAGGAGTCCGTGGCCACGGGGGTGAACAATCTGTCCGCCTCCCTTCGCCGCGTACTGCGCACCCGGACGGCGCACGCGATGGCCGTCCAGAAGTACGATATCCGACGGCCCGACGGGAATTTCGAGGAGCGTTACTGGAACCCGGTCAATACGCCCGTCCTGGGGGAAGACGGGCAGGTGGTCTGGATCATCCACCAGGTCGAGGACGTCACCGAACGGGTGAGGCTTCAGGCCGCCGAGACCGAGACCCGCGAGCAGGCCGTTCTGATCGAGCAGCTGAAGCGGGCCACCGAAGACAGCCACCGTCTCGCCACCATCGTCGCAAGCTCGCACGACGCCATCGTCAGCAAGACGCTCGACGGCATCGTCACGACCTGGAATCCCGCCGCGGAATCGATGTTCGGCTATTCCGCGAGCGAGATGGTCGGACGCCCGCTTTCGCCGATCATACCGCCCGATCGAATGGCCGAGGAAGAGATGATCCTCGCGCGAGTCCGCGTCGGCGAGCCTGTGGAACACTACGAAACCATCCGCCGGCGACGGGACGGGGGCGAGGTCCGCGTGTCCCTCTCCGTCTCCCCGATCCGGAACGATAGGGGCGAGATCGTCGGCGCCTCGAAGATCGCACGCGACATCACCGAGCAGGCGAAGGTTCGAGACCGTCTCGAAGAGCTCCAGTCCGAGCTGCTCCACGTGTCGCGCCTCAACGACATGGGCCAGCTCGCCTCGGCCTTCGCCCATGAGCTGAACCAGCCCCTTGCGGCGATAGGCAACTACATCAACGGCGTCACGAGGCTGATCGGAGCCGGGGACCCGGCCCGCGCGCTCGACGGATGCGGGCGGGCGTCCGCCCAGGTGGGGCGGCTCGGCGAGGTGATCCGACGCCTGCGCGACTTCGTCAAAAAGGAGGAAATCGAGCGCGCGTCCGAGAACCTCCCCGACGTCATCGACGAAGCCTGCACCCTCGGCCTCATGGGCGCGCGCGCGGACGGAATATCGATCTCACGGGCCATCTCGCCGGACGCGACCACCGCGGTGATCAACCGCGTGGAGATCCAGCAGGTCTTGGTCAACCTGATCCGCAACGCCGCCGAGGCCATGACCGCCACCCGGCGACGGGAAATCACCTGCGCGACCCGCCGCTTCGGCGAAGGCATGATCGAGATTTCGGTGACCGACAGCGGGCCGGGGCTCCCTGCGGACGTGAAAGCGAAGCTGTTCCAGCCCTTCGTGACGACCAAGGCGACGGGCATGGGGGTGGGCCTGTCGCTCTGCCGGACCATCGTTCAGTCGCATGGCGGCGAGATATGGGCCGAGGACGATCCGACGGGCGGCGCCACCTTCCGGTTCACGGTCCCGGAAAGCGAAGAGGACGAAGTCACCGCGATCGAGGATGACGGTCAGGGACGGCTCGGCCGGCCAGAAGCGCCGGCGCGGCAGGCTTGACCCAGGTCTCTTCGTTCAGGGGCCCTGCCCCGCGGTCGCTCAATCGCTCCGCTCACCCATGCTCCAGCGGCCGCAGCCAATTGCCGAGCTCGTGGTCGGGCGTCTTGGTCAGGTCCTTGCTGAGGGTCCGCGCCAAGCGCGCACTGGCTTGGGCGGACAGCCGCTGACGGATCGCCGCGAGCATGCGGGCTGGGGCGACCACCGCAAGCCGGTCGAGGCCACCCGCTCGCGCCTCTTCGTTGATGGCCGCGGCGACATCCTCGGCGAAACGCACGCGGCGCTGCTGAACCACGTCATTCTTCAGCTCGACGTTGAAGCGCTGCCCCGTTCCGCCCTCGAAGGCGACGCCCTGCGGATGGCCATGCGGTTCGGACGTGGCGTTCAGCTCACGGACGGTGACGAAGTCGTCAGCCACGTCCGAACGTTGCACCCATCGCGCGCGGGCGCCGTCGGCGATCACGAAATAGGTCTTCAAAGGCTTCATCGGACAACTCCTTGATCGGAGGGAATGAATTCAGGCGCTGTTCGACCCGGCTGGAAACGATCGGGTGATCGGTCGAAACCATGGCGGCTGCGCGTTTGCATAGGGGGAGCTGACGCCGAAGCGCCCGGGTCCGCCTTGAGGCGGATCAAGATCACCTCCCCGCACCGGCGCCGGCGCCGCCTGATCCGGAGCCCCGCTTCGCCTTTTCCCCTTCAGCCTCGGATCCACTTCACGATCGGCCGGCGACGGCCAGGGCTCTCGGGCCAGGCCGCCGGATGTCCGAGGATGATCGGGGCGATCGGTCTGACGTTCGCTGCGATCCCAAGCTCCGCCTTGGCTTCGGGCAGATCGAGCCAGGCTTCCGCGAAGCCGATCCAGCAGGAGCCCAGACCCTCAGCGCGCGCGGCGAGCATCAGGTTCTCGGCCGCGAGGCAGCAGTCCTGCTTGGCCATTTCGTCGTCGCTGGTGGCGCAGATCACCACGAGCGCCGGAGCACCGTAGAAGATGTCGTAGGCCGGATTCGACAGGTGTTCGCGGAACCCGCGCAACGTGGGCGTCTGATCCAGCAGGCCGAGCATATGCAGCTTGGCCTTGTGCGAGATGCTGTCGAGCGCGAGCGGGTCGGTAATGGCGACGAACATCCAATCCTGACGGTTCAGGGCGCTCGGCGCGAGCACGGCGGCGTCGATCACGCGCAGAATCGCCGCCTCGTCGATCGGTTTCCTGGCGTATTGGCGCACGGCGCGCCTCGCACGCATGGCGTCCATTACCGTCGTCACGCCAGGGGGATGGTCGGCCGCCGCGGCTGTCGCTAGGGGCATCGTCATTCTCCTCAGACCATGGCGTTCCAGAGCCCGCGGATGGGACGTGGAAAACGGTCCGACGCCTTGTCCATCCCGCCCCGGCCCTTCGCGGTCGGGACCCAAGGTCATCCGTCCGCGCAGATTGCTCCAAAAGAGCCCGGCCGCCTTGATCCGGCTCAATCCACCGGATCGTCCGTCAGCCCAGGGAGGCTCCGACCAGCGCGCCGAGACCATAGGTCACGGCGGCCGCGGCCAAACCGATCAGGAGCTGGCGTGTGGCCGAGAACAGCGCGCCGCGACCCGTGAACAGGCTGGTCCCAGCCCCTACCGCCGCCAGCGCCAGCCCCGCTGCCCCAAGGCTGGCCACCATCGCCTCGCGGCCGCTCAGGAAGACAAGGGGAGCCAACGGCACGGCGGCGCCAAGGGCGAAAAGCAGGAAGGACGTCGCCGCGGCGCCCCAAGCCGATCCGCCGAGGCCCTCGGGGTCGATGCCGAGCTCCTCGCGCGCCAGGGTGTCCAGGGCCGTGGACTTGTCGGACAGCAGCCGCTCGGCCAGGGCCCGGGCCTGCGGCTGATCCAATCCCTTGGACTGGTAGATCAGGACGAGCTCTTCCTTCTCTTCCTCGGGCGACGCCTCGAGTTCGGCGCGCTCGGTGGCGATCTGACGCTGGAAGAGCTCACGCGAGCTGGTCACCGACAGCCATTCGCCCATGGCCATCGAGCAGGCGCCGGCGACCAGGCCAGCCAGGCCGGTCAGCAGCACCGTCCGGCTGGAGGCCGCCGCGCCGGCCACGCCCATCACCAGGCACAGGTTCGAGACGAGCCCGTCGTTGGCGCCGAGGACCGCGGCCCTCAGCGAATTGCCGCCACCACCCTTGTGCCGCCCTTCCAGCGCGGCGATGGACGGCCCGGCCAGGCCACCGCCGGACGCAGCCGCCGCGCGCACGATCCTTGCGTGCGAGCGCTCGTCGGCCGCCATGCCGGCCTCGCGGGCGGCGCCCTGGGAGTCATAGACGCCGCTGTCGCGGGTTTCGCCGGCGGCGATGGTCGGCAGCACCATCCCGGGTCCGAATCGGCGCGCCAACCACGCCAACAGCCGGGCTCTCGCGCTGGGACGAAGCTCGGGGGCGCCGCCATGTCCGAACTTGGCCCGCCAGAATTCGGCATGCGCGTCCTCGACGGCGGCCAGGCGGCGGAACACTTCCGCCACCCCCGCGTCCTTCTCGCTCTCGGCCAGGGCGCGATAGAGGGCGCCGCCGTCCACCTCACCCTGCAGGAACCTGCGATAGCTGGCCTGCGAGCCCCGCTCCTGGTTCGTCATGGTCGCAGCATAACCCAGGCCCGGCCGAAGGTCGCGACATGGCCGGACTACGTAGTTCCCCGTACGTACGCGACCCGAATTTATGCGCGGAAGCGGTGCGGGCACCCTGGCGACATCGAAATCCGAACTTCGGAGCCACGCGATGCACGCCGAACTGACCCCCGCTTTCACCGCCGCCTGGCCCGCCATCACCCCCGCGCCCCGGACTCCGGACGCCACGCAGCAGGGCGTGCCCGCCGCCGACCCGCTCGGCGTGGACGGCGTCCGCATGACCCATCACCGCAACGAGGAGATCTTCGGCGAGGGCGAGGCGGCCGGCTCGGTCTACCGGGTCCTCAAGGGCGTGGTGCGCACCTACCGGATCCTGGCCGACGGCCGCCGCCAGATCGCCGAGTTCTTCCTGCCCGGCGACGTCTTCGGCCTCGAGGCTGGGCCGGAGCATGGCGCATCGGCCGAAGCGGTCACGGACTGCGAGATCCTCGCCATCCGGCGCTCGCACCTGGTGGAACGCGCCTCCCACGACGCCTCCACCGCGCACAAGCTTTGGTCCCTGACCCTGAACCGCTTGGGCCGGTCGGAGGAGCACATGCTGGTGCTCGGCCGCAAGAACGCCTGCGAGCGTCTGGCCTGGTTCCTGATCGACATGTCCCTGCGCATTCCGGCGCCGGACCGGATCGAGCTGCCGATGTCCCGCCAGGACATCGCCGATTTCCTCGGCCTGACCATCGAGACCGTGTCCCGCACCATGACCCAGCTGCAGGACGATGGCGTCATCGCCCTGCCCTCCTGCCGTCAGGTGGTGATGTGCGACAAGACCGCCCTGCGCGATCTCGCCGCCTGATCCGAGAGCGGTCATCCAGGACGACGTCCTGACCAATCGGCCCTGACCCCGGCCCGGCGATCGCTGGGTTGGGGTTCCTCGTGCGAGAGCCGCGACGATCTTTCCCCACTTTTCCAAGGTCACGCTGTTCCTGATCGCCCGGGACGCCGGCGGTCCGGCCTCGGAGATCACTATTCGTAGTGAAGCGCGTCGATCGGGTTGAGGTTGGCCGCCTTGCGCGCCGGGTAGTAGCCGAAGAAAATCCCGACCGCCGCGGAGAACAGGAAGCCTCCCAGGATCGCGACGAGGGAGACCTGGATCGGCCAGTGGGCGACGGCGGAAATGGTGAACGACACCGCCACGCCGATGACGATACCCGCCACGCCGCCGGCGACGCTGAGCAGCACGGATTCCACCAGGAACTGCAGCAGCACCTGCAACCGTCTTGCGCCGATCGCCATCCGTATGCCGATTTCGCGGGTACGCTCGGTGACCGAGACCAAGAGGATGTTCATGATCCCGATGCCGCCCACCAGGAGCGAGATCGAGGCGACCGTCGCCAGAAGGGCCGCCATGACCTGGCTCGAACCCTTCTGCGCTTCGGCGATCTGGCTGAGGTTGCGGACGCTGAAGTCGTTGGGCTGCCCGTTCCGGATGTGATGCCGCCGGGCCAAGGTCCGGGTCACCTGCGCGATCGCAGCATCCACCAGGTCTGGGCCGGCCGCCTGGACATAGATGCTGTTGACGTAGCCGGTCATGACGGGCGTGAGGCCAAATGCGTTCGCCGCCGGCGGATAGGCGGCGCTGACCTGGTTCTGGGCGGACTGCGGCGTCGCGACTCCCAGCACCTTACGCTCGGCGGTGTTGAACGGGATCATCACCACGTCGTCCTGGTCCTGTCCGAATCCCGTCTGACCCTTGGCCGCGAGCAGCCCGATCACCCGCATGGGCACGCCCTTGACCAGCACCACCGCGCCGACCGGACTCTCCCCCGCGGGAAACAGGTTCTGAAAGACCGTCTGGCCGATCAGACATACCGTATCGGCGGTGTCGTTCTGCTGTTCGGTCATCCCGGCGCCGTCGACGACGCGCCAGTTGACGATGTCCATATAGCCTGGCGTCACCCCCTGGATGGAGGTGCTCCAGTTCTGGTCGCCGTATCCCACCTGGGCGGTCCGGCGGGTGAGGTAGCCGACCTGCGCGACTGCAGCATCTTCGCGCGGCAGAGTCTGGGCGTCGGTCACGGTCAGGGTCGAGGCGCTCCCGGCCCCTGCCCTGACGCCGCCGGCGGTCGAGGCGCCGGGCTGGACCACCACCATGTTGGTGCCGAGGCTTTCCAGCTGCTTCCTGACCGCCGAGCTGGCGCCGTCGCCGACGGCGACCATGGCGATCAGCGCCGCCACGCCGATGAACACGCCCAGCATGGTCAAGGCCGAGCGCATCTTGTTCCGCTCCAGCGCCTGGAGCGAAGCGGAGATCACCATCGACAGGAAGGCCATGCCGATGCCGCCATCCCCTTCCGGGAGCGGAGCGCTGGCGGCGCCTGCGGGCGTCGTGACCTTAACGGCCGCCGCGACGCCGTCCGGCGTCGGCGCGGCGACCTGACGTTTGTCGGACTCGATCTTGCCGTCGCGCATGACGATGGTCCGATCAGCATAGGTGGCGATGTCCGCCTCGTGGGTGACCACGATGACCGTCACCCCCTGCTCGCGATTGAGCGTGCGGATGATCTCCATGATCTCGTGCGAGGTGCGCGTATCGAGGTTGCCGGTCGGCTCGTCGGCCAAGAGGACCGCGGGGTGGTTGATCAGAGCTCGGGCCAGGGCGACGCGCTGCTGCTGTCCTCCGGAGAGCTGGCTCGGCGTATTGCGTGCGCGGTCGGCCAGACCGACACTCGCCAGCATGTCGTGTCCGCGCTCGGTGCGCTCCTTCGCCGTCAGCGAGGCGGCGGCGCCATAGAGCAGCGGCAGCACCACGTTCTCCACCGCGCTGGTGCGGGCGAGCAGGTTGAAGCTCTGGAACACAAAGCCGATGCGCCGGCCGCGGATGTCGGCCAGCTCATTTTCGGAAAGCCGCGCCACTTCCCGGCCTTCGAAGACGTATTGGCCGCTGGTCGGCCGGTCGAGGCAGCCGATGATGTTCATCAGCGTCGACTTGCCCGACCCGGAGGATCCCATGATGGCGATGAACTCGCCGCGGTCGACCGAGACACTGACACCCTGCAGGGCGTGGACCACGGTGTCCCCGACCGTGAAGGACCGGGTCAGATCGGTGATGCTGATGACGGGGTCGGCCACGCCGCTCGGCCCTAGACGCGCAGCGACGGGGTCGCCGCCGGCCTGGGACTGGCCCCCTTGCCCGCCTTGCCCGACGAGGCCTGCGAGACGATGACCTGATCCCCGACGTTCACGTTCCCGGACTTGATCTCGGCATAGGTTTCATCGTCGAGCCCGACCGTGACCGGGACCGAGACCGGCTTGCCGTCTCGCTCCACCCAGACCGCCCGCGGACCCGAGCGTCGGCCGCCGTCGGTGACGTCGGTGCCTCTGCCTGCTGAGCCAGCGCTCTTGCCCGCTGCGCTGCCGCCCGCGCCGGCCGGCCTGAACCGCAACGCCTGGGACGGGACCCGAAGCACATTTCGCGCTTCGGCTTTGACGATCCTGGCCGTCGCCGTCATGCCTGGCATGAGCCGCAGGTCCCGGTTGGCGACGCCAATCACCACGTCATAGGTGATCACGTTCTGGACGCTGATCGGCGACTGGCGGACCTGAGCGACGGCCCCTTGGAAGGTCCGGCTGGGAAAGGCGTCCACGGTGAAGGTCGCGCGGGCGCCCGGCGCGGCGCCAGGGATATCGGACTCGCTGACGTTGGTGTCGACCTGCATCTCGGTCAGGTTTGTGGCGATCAGGAACAGGGTCGGCGTCTGCAAGCTCGCCGCGACGGTCTGGCCGGCGGTGACATTGCGGGTCACCACCGTGCCGTCCACAGGCGAGACGATGTTGGTGTAGTTCAGGTTGATCTGGGCCGCCTTCAGGGTCGCGGCCTTCTGCGCCACGGCGGCCCTGTCGACCCCTATCTGCGCCACGGCCTGATTGTAGGCGTTGAGCGCGACGTCGACGGCGTCACGAGAGGTCGAATCCTCGCTGAACAACCGAACCTGCCGCTCGTGCGCCACCTTGGTGTAGACGACATTCGCCTGGTCCTTGACCATCTGCGCCTGAGCGGCGGCGAGGGCCGCCTGATCCTCGTCGACGACGATCTGATAGGGCGCCGGATCGATCTTGGCGCAGAGCTGGCCCTTGTGGACGCGGGTGTTGAAGTCGCAACTCAGCGAAACCAGGGTGCCCGAGACATAGGCGCCCACGGACACGGTGATGACAGGATTGACCGTACCGCTGGCGGTGATGGTGGTGGCGACGTCGCCGCGCGTCACCGGCGCGGTCACATAGCTCG
>CAZTMF010000013.1:0-1411 GCA_964614675.1 uncultured Caulobacteraceae bacterium
CCACAGCCACGTGTCCGAGGTCTTCGCCTTCGACACCCAGGACACCAGCGTCTCCGATCCGATCCTGAAGTTCGACAGGCGGGCGATCGGCGGGAATTGAGGTCCAGGACCGGAGCCCTTGGCCGGCTCCAACGCCTGCAGATTCACCGTTGTTTACGGTGGCTGCCCGCCCCCGCCCCCGCGCGCGAGGGCGCCTGCCGACGGCGTGGCGCAAGGTTTCCGGGCGAGCCTCCATCGTTCGCGTCTCCGTCGCCGAGGCGGTCGACCCGGCTCCGGCCAAGCATGGACCCGCGCCGGACCGGATGAGCGCGACGCTAAGGCGGCCTTGACTCATTTCGACGATTAGCTAATCGTCTATCCATGAGCCAGGTGTTCAAGGCCCTGTCCGATCCGACCCGCCGGCGGGTGCTGCAGCTGCTGCGCCAGGGCCCGATGAGCGCGGGCGAGCTCAGCGACCATTTCGACGTCTCCAAGCCGACCATGTCGGCGCACTTTCAGGTGCTGAAGGAGGCCGACCTGGTGCACGCCGAGAAGGCCGGCAAGTCGGTCATCTACTACCTGAAGCTCTCGGTGCTCGAAGACGCGCTGCTGGGCTTCGTCCATTCGTTCGGCCTGGACGCGGAGGCGCCGGGGCCCAAGGAGGAGGCGGCGCGATGAAGAAGGAACTGATGGGCGGGTTCGCCTGGGCCGGCGCCATGCTCGCTCTGACGGTCGGCGCGGTCGCCGCGAACAAGCTGGGCTATATCGACCGTGAGACGGTCACCCGGCTGACGATGGGCGCGATCGGCCTCATGGTCGCCTGGTACGGCAACCGGATCCCCAAGACCTTCACCCGCAGCGCCAGCGCCCGGCAGGTCCAGCGGGTCGCGGGCTGGTCCCAGGTGCTGAGCGGGCTCGTCTATGCCGGCCTGTGGGCCTTCGCCCCGATCCAGACCGCGACGTGGTGCGGGACCGCCGCGATCCTCGCGGGGATCGCCATCACCTTCGGCTACTCCCTGACCCAGCCACGCAAGGCGAAGGCGGCTTAGAGCGGGTTGAGATCGCACTGAATCATCGGGAAATTGGGCAGGCTGCCGAACTAGGCCCAACGCGCTCCAGGCGACAGCCTGAAGGCGGCGAGGCGCTCGTAATGCGGCCGCGCCGCCTCGGCGATCGGCCTCAGGCGGGCCGGCAGGTCGGCCGGGCCCGCCTCCGGGCGCGGCGGCCCGAAGCCGGTCGAGCGCTCCACGGCGTCGTACCAGACCGGCGCCCAGACCCCGTCGCTGCCGCGCCGGCCCGCCGGCCAGCTCAGCATCTCCTGCAGGAACGGGATCTCCAGCGCCGCGCACAGGCCCCTGAGGGTCCCGGCCGGGTCGGCCAGCACGTCGCTCGCCTGGATCACCGGCGGGGCGCGGCCCAGGCGGTCGGCTTC